>NZ_JBWKYI010000006.1:0-259877 GCF_059423705.1 Pedobacter sp. GW460-11-11-14-TSB4 | reverse complement strand
GTCTTGATATATAAAATGGATTATTGATACCCAACCACTTTTCGATAGCACTTTCTTCTTCAGACATTGTACAAACCAGATCAACATAGTTTTTCCTGTATAGAGATTCTGTATAAAGATTTAACCCTAATTTAATTTTACCAAAAAAAGCATAAAACCGGTTAAAAATTGAATTAGGATTGGTCAAATTTCCCAAAAGATCTCCACTTTCGTTACCATGAGACATGATAATAATTTTAGGGATAGTTTGGAGCTGAAATTCTTTAATCAACTTAGAAAAACGAAGTAATTCTGACTTATTTATAAAAACATGAGAAATTTTGTTGTTTTCTAGTACGGCTTTTAATTGTTGCTTGTAATGATGAGGCTGATAGCTCAAATAATTATCGAGATTTAATTTATAAAGGATTCTGAACAATATTGATTTGCTATGCCTCACCTTAAAAAAATGAAGTTCGTCAACCGTATTTTTAATAATTGATAAAAACTCTTTAGAGCAAATTTGGACTCCACCTGCGATTTCAGCGTTTAAATCAACTTCATTATATAAAAATAAACCTATCATTATTTATGAAGTGTATTGGCTAATGATGTGTAAATATGATAATATTCTTGTGCACATTTTTCGAGTGTAAGATTTTCTAAAATATAATCAAGTGGTTTAAACTGATTTTCGTTTTTTTTGGAAACAAATTCTAAAAGTTTTACTTCAAATTCTTCAATTTTTTTAAATTTTACACCACATCTATTATCCCAATAGGGGACAGAACTTACAGGGCCGAATTTAACTTTCTCGGGATAATAGTATGGATCCAGCCAAAAATCTTGTTGGTCGTATGCTAAAATGGGTGTATTGGTAGCCAAAATCTGTTGATAAGCCAGACCCTGGGTTTCGTGTTCGCATAAAAAAATTACAGCCTTACTTTTAGCCAGTTTTTCTAACAAATCTTCATGCTTGTACTCACCATAAACGATAGATGTAAAAGTTAAGTTGTTTTTTGTTAAGGTTTGTTCTATTGGTTCAACAAGTTGTTCTTTGAAATGTGTTTTCTGCCAGCGTATTTTATTATAAATTAAAAAATCATACTTAAATTTTTCCTTTATTTTGGGATTCCATTTTTCCGTATCTATGCCCACAGGCCAGGTTTTTACTTTTGCTCCATAATAAGGCTCAAACATTTTCCTCATCCAATCTCCCGGAACAAGCACTTCTTTAATGTTACTATATTTTTGTAATAAATCAGGAGATTCAATAGCATGTGAAAATATACTTGCTCCGAATAAAATTGGATTTTTAAACTTTTTCTCAAATATTAAATGAGATTTACCAATTACTCCTATTAATTCATGAGGATGTTTCCTTGCATAGCTATAATCATTGAATCGATATGGTATTTTTAGCTTATCCAGGCCCTTCATCAATTCCAAAGCGACCATCATTTGACCGCCAGGTTTATGTTTCCCTCTTATTATACGTCTAATTAGTTGACGAGGATATCTGTCGTATTTAATCCAGCGGTCTGAGTTTGGTTCAGAATAAAAAATATTAATAGCTGGCATAATTAGGGTCTGTTAACATTTTTGCTTTCTTATGATAGCTGATTTTTTTTGACTTTTCTGCAAAATATTTTTCAATAAATAAGTAAAATATATAGGCAATTATAATGCAGATCATAAACGACAATAAGAACAAAATGACATGAAAATTGGGATTAATGCCGATTGATTTAACAAGAAAATAACTAATCAAGGGTAAAAAGGACCAATGTGAGATATATAGCGAATAAGATATTTTCCCAAAGAAATCGGTTATTCTATTTAGAAACGATGCAAAAGCCAGATAAAATGCTGACATTATTCCAACCAGTGCAAACATTGTACTGATTTGAAATTTTAGCAGGATCCCTAAGGCAAGGATGGCAATTATATACTCATTTCTATTTATTTTATTTATCTTAAAATAAAATGTAACAATCCCCATTACGAAATAAGTAACCCACCTGGGTAAAAAATCCATACTATGGCTTATCAAATTAAGACTTAAAATTGCAGAAATTGTAAATAGTATCACCCATCTGTTTTTATGTATAAGCAGGGGAAATATGAAGGCAATAATAAGATAGTATTGAAATTCTATTGCTAAGGTCCAGAAAACACTGGATATCCATTTTTCATGTGTGAATGGGATTAAATAGGCAACATGTAAAAGGAGATTATTAAAGCTAATGACGTTTGATCTGTTTAGTGAAAAATTAATGATTAAGGTAATGGCAATCATCACTAAATATGGAGGATCGATTCTTAAGATGCGTTTCCATAAAAATAAGCCAATGTTTTTTAGTTCATATCCTGCAGCAAACATGGAGTATGGTATGATGAATCCCGAAATGACAAAAAATACTTCAACACCCAAATACATCTTTTGCATAGCCAGGTATAGAAAAGGGATTTTAGGGTAAAACATCCAAATATGATGAAGTAAGACAAGACAAGCAGCAAAACCCCTTAGGGTCTGTACAGCGTTCAAATACGGTATTTGTGATTTTGTCACACTATTTAATATCAGCTTCCATTTTCTTTTTGGCAACAAGGCCATAGCTCATCCCACAGGCCATAGGTGACCTAAGCTCTAAATATCTTTTTGCTAACCGTTTAAAAATTCTAAATGGATTTTTAATTAGATTCCTGTCGAAAAGAGCGGTTTTTCCATCAAGCATGTTCCATTGTTCAATTACAAAACCATTATCAGTTAATAATCGCTCAATAACATGGGGCCAGGGTGTAAACACATGATGGTTTAATTCTAAATCTGCAACTGTAAAACAGGGCATTTTTCCCTCTGCAAATAAGGTAAATCTCGATTCGCTCCAAAAAGGGTTTGGTGTGGTTAATATTAGCTTTCCGCCCGGTTTTAATACTTTGGCTAAGTTTGATAAACAATTCCATGGATTTGTTAAGTGTTCAACAACTTCTAATAATAACACATAATCAGCGCTATTAGATAGTTCAGGTAGTTCATTATTAATATTCCATGTTTTTATAGAAGTTATTTCGGGTGCCATATCAAATCCCTGATATTTGATCTTTTTTGTAATGGAGCTTGTAATTATACTATCTTTTGCGCCTATATCGAATACAACTGGCTCAACTTCTGTAAGGTTATTGATAAATGATGAGGCCCATTGATAACGGTTTAAACTTAATGTTTCATTAATCACCATAACTTTAAAATAAGGCTTTAATTGAGCGGTTTAGGTTTAATAACTGATGTGTAAGCTTAAAACCAAAAAATGTATATAGTTTTCCAATGTTATCTTTTCTGTTGATACTAAAATCCGGGTTCAACTCTTTTGCCCAGTTAATCATTGCGATGGATGTTTTTAAATCGCTTCGGGCAATCCATTCTGCTAAAGAAAAAAGACTTTCGCTAGTTGCAATTTTTCTTGAAACTGTCAGGTCATTTGTTTCACTCAACCTCATTATTATTTTTTTATAAATGTTTAAGTGTTGATAATTTGCTGCTTGAGAAGATAAGCCATTATAGCTATTATTCATCTGGTTATGGTGTTTAACCCAATAACCAGCGCAACCTGATAAATAGGCGATTCGTGGATTTAACAGCCCATATTCTAAAATAAACATTCTGTCTTCCCGCAATGCAAAATCTGGTCGGCGGGGAACAAGTTTAACCCAGTCGGTTTTAAATAACATTCCTAAAAAATGGCTGCCGTAAGTATTACCCAATTGAACAGTTAAAAAATCATCCCAGTTGACATCAGCATGTTCAATTATCCTGCCCGTTTCTTGGAAATAATCATCAACCCTATTACAAACCAAATCTGCATTTTTCAATTCAGCTTCTTTAAATTGAAGATCAATGATTCCATCTGCAAGAAAATCATCGCTATCTAAAAAACGTATATATTTCCCTCTGGCAATATTAGTCCCGGTATTAACAGCATAAGTCTGGCCTTGATTTTTTTGATTGATCTTAACAATATCATTTTGAGTTTGCAGCCATTCCCATGTTTCATCAGTACTTCCGTCATCAACAACAATAATTTCAATCTTACAAAAGTTCTTCCTGCAACTTTCAATAGCCCTTGGTAAAGACCAGAATCGGTTATAGGTAGGTATAATTATCGAAACATCAACCATGGATAAACTTTTAAAGTCGTTCTGATTTTTTAATTGTATTTGTACCAAATAATAACCTATATAAAGGTCTTAGCATACTTTTGCCAAAGATTTTAATTCGCTCACCATATTCAATTTTAATGATAGTGAAAAAATTAGAGATGGGATTAAGTTTATTCTCCATTTTTAATTTTAATCTTAACACTTCTCTTTCATAAGGATAATGTTGCGTGTAATAACCTAAAAAATGAACGATTAGTGGCGTTACTGTAGTGAACGGATACCAGTTTTGGTGCAGTGGACTAGGTGCAGGAGGATTAATTAAATACCTCGAGCCATTAATTAAATCAATTTTGTAACCTCCAGGACAAGCTTGTGGATCGCTCATTATTGTCCCATCATCAGGTATTGTATGCATTCCATTGAGTTGCATGGCTAAAGCCATTATTACTTCATCGTTGGGTTTGTTTCTTAATCTTTTAAAGCCAATAGCATCATATTCTTTTTCTAATCGGCGCGCATCTTCATATACTTTAGATGCATTTTGACCTTTTTCTAAATAATATATGCCGCCATTAAATTTTGGAAGACAAGGGACATTAAATTTTTTACAGATGGATTTAATATCTCCAAACCATTCACCCTCATTAATATATCCGCCAATTACACTTACATCCTTACCTTTAAATCTATCAAAGATCCCATCTATATTGCCAAATATTAAACAATCACTATCAATAAACAAAGTTTGTCCGGACGGGGCTAATTTATCTAAATGCAATTTCGTTGAAAATCCCTCGCCCAATTCTCCAGATTTTATTTTTATGATTTGTATATACTCAAGAATGTCTTTCGGAATTAAACTGGCTTGGTCGGTAACCATATAGAATTTAATGGTTGTGTGCTTGTTCCAGTAAAAAAAGGAACGGGCTAAGTTTACAGCAAGGCTTATATATAAGCTTTTACCGGTTGCAATTGTTATGATGTTTTTATTCAAGCGTTATTTTTTGAGTAATCCAATTCGCATAAAAAACGCATCTCGCCAAAATAAATGTCGTACGGGGCCAATGTAGTGCCTGGCAATGGGGTTGTTTTTATTTGGAAAAAAATGATATTGATCTTTCAGGCTAATTTGGAATTCTTGTTCGTCCATTCCGAAGCCTCCGCAAATTTTGTTTAAATATGAAAAAATAGTTTGCTCGGAAAAATGATTTGATTCTTTTGCAACCAGTGGTAATATTCTCGCCAGATTTTCTTCAATGGTCTTAGTTGTTAATTTATACAACAAAATGCCGGCGCAAAAATAGGGCGGACTATTTAATATGGATAAATTCCCTCTTTCTACCAAAGCCTGATCGTAAGCAGGTTGAAAATCATAAGATAAGCTAAGTGATATTTGATCATTGGCCAGCATCTCATTAATCAGATGTTTTGGGTCGCCAAACCATAGTACATCCGTGTCACAATACAATACAGGCTTGCCCTGAGCGGCTGTCTGTAATATTGCAGCGAGCTTTAAGCCCATTGGATTCATTTTTGCGAAAGATACTAAATCTTGATTTTCTTTATGAAAGGAAATACAGTCATTGGCGCTGATGATGTTTATCGAAGTTTGTTGCTGCCAATTTAAAACTTTATAACATTCTTCAGGACTTAAATTATTATCAGTAAAAATGAAAATAGATGGAATATCCCTGAAATTTTTAATGATGCTGTTCAAAGTTTCCCGAAGCATTGATAGCTGTGCTTTTCCAACTAATATTGTTAAATTAAAGTCTTGATCCTGAACTTTATTCTTTCTAATAGCTAAGCTGTATTGTTCTATTATTTTCTTGTAAACAAGTGGTAATCTAAAAACCAGGCTATTTTTAATTCTTCGAATCATGAACGGATTTTCCTTCCCAGATAAATATGAAAACTTTTTAAAAGTTGTAGAAAGGGATGTATAACAGCTAGCCTGAAAAATTGATTTCCATTTAATTTAATGAGTTTTGTGTTGATAAATAAAACTTCCCGCCAGTCTTGATTTGAGATTTTTAATGTGAAAAAATGATTTTTCTTTAATTTACTAACCATTCTTTTTACACTTGTTACATCATGGTTGAGAAAGTCATGAAATTCAACAGATATCTGCGCAATTTTAGTTAATGTTTGGGCAGATAAATCATCTAACATTGCAATTTCTGCGCCTTCAATATCTATTTTAACAAGGTCGATCTGTTTTTGGATATTGAGTTTTTCAATTAAGCTGTCAAAGGTTATTCCTGATACGATTTCATGATTTTCCGTTCCCCACACTCCGGCAATATTCTTGTCCATACTGTTCGCTTCATTATTACTCGAAAGATAAAAAGTTACATCATCATTTGTATTTCCCAGCGCATAGTTGTACACATCAACATTGTTAATTTTTGGGAGTACTTGAAATAATGATAAGGATGCTTCTACTGCGATATAATGACCTCCAAATCTTTGTTGCATATTGCGGTAAAAATTACCTTTGTTGGCGCCAAGGTCAAAAATCAAGCTGTTTTGATTAATTTTTTCTCTTAAGATATAATGCGAACTCACCTCAATAATTTTAGCCTTATTTAAATTTGAAACCAATAATTTGTTGATTAATGAAAATAGGCTCATTAAGATTTGAATTTTTTTAGTTTAGCGGTATAGATTCTGAAAGCAAAATCGTAGGCTTCTCTATCTTTAAAAAGCTTTACACTTAGTAGCAGTGTAGCATACCAAAGTTTTAATAAAATATTAACTTTATTTTTGTAAGTTATTTTTTTATCGGATCCAAAGCCTGATATATAGCTTTTCTGATTTTCTGAATCATTGTCTTCAAGTGAGTTAATCATATGGAATTTTCGATTAGTACTTTCCAGTGCACCCAGATGGATGGCATGAGGGATGGGCCCGGAATCCATTAATGCAAACGGAAAATTATTTTGAATCAGATAATCTGAAATAAATGTTTCAAATCCATAGGTTGTTGTTTTATCAGATTTGGGAAAATCTATCATTTGCTTAATTGCATCAACTATATACTGCGTGCGGCATAATGAAGGAGAAACCGATAACCCATATTCGGGCAAGTAAAACTCATCAAAATAATGCTTTAGCATCTGTTCCTCTTTCAAGGGTTCAATTTTTGTTAAAAAAATGGTCGACCAGTTTTTATGTTTGGTTAACACATCCACTATCCGGTTAAGATTTACCGGCTGGTTAAAATAATAATCGTCTTCTAACCAAAAAAAGAAATCAGTTTTAATACAGTTAAGCGCATTAATAATGTTAAAAACATATCCCTTTCTTTTAAAGTTTTGAACAATCAGATCTGGTTTAATACTTCGTATTACGTTCTCATCTATTACCCCATCAACGGCTAAAATTGTTTGCGAAAACGTATAATCACAATTTTGTATAAAACTTTCATAACACTTTGGGAGAAGATGTTCCTTGCCCTCACATGTAAAAATTACTAAAGTAGTCTGATTTGGAGTAATCATGTTTTATCTTAATGATTTTGAGATATTACTTTTCATCATTAGCTTAGGGGCTTTTTGAAAAAGCTGTTATTTAGGTTAATCTTAACTGAATTATGAATGGCTAGTATATTTTGATATCTAAAAATCTCATGAGATGAGGTATATTCTCCCAATGGATATAAATGACCTGAAGCCATAATCCTAAAGAAAGAATAGTTTGGTAAAGTGTTATAAAAGTCTTTCATAAAGCTTTTTGAAATGATATTAAATTCATTAAATTCAAATTGAATTAGCTTTACAACATCCTTTCTAATGGTTTCAATGGCACCCCTTAGCACTTTTAATTCATGACCCTCAACATCAATTTTTAAATAATCGATGGAAAGAATTTTATTCTCTGTACAATAGTGATCAATTGTAATAAACTTACATCTTGTTGGTTCGATCTCTGTTTCTTTAAATTGTTGAAATATCGACCCTAGCGCTTCAGGATAAAGGGTTGCCATTGCGCTATTTTCATTATCTAAACTGATAAAAAGTTCGAGCTCTTCGGCTTTTTCCCCGAAGCCACAATTGTTTAAAATAATATTTGGATGGTCTACATGCTGTTTAAGCTGTAGAAAAGTTACTAAAACTGGTTCAAATGAGTGTATTTTAGCATTCGGAAACTTAACATTTAGCATTTTTGTATACTCTCCAATATTCGCACCAACATCAAATATTATACTTGGCGTATTACCTAATAGTTTAGCAATAACAACATCGGCAACAAAGAATTCTCCAGATTGATAACAATTATGACCAGCACCAGCTTGAACATGTGCATGTGCCAATAAATCAACGTTCATCATCTTCAATGTTTTTACCAGTAATCTTTCTACAGTTTTTTTCATTTAAATAATTGCGTGAGCTTAAATACCAACTTCTAAACTTCTTAAGCTAAAAATTAATAAAGGTTCGAGATTTCGTTTGCCTACTGTTAAACCCAACAGATGAAAGGTGAAAATTATTAAATTGTTATTTATTAAAATTTTTAAGGTAGCTAATCCAGGCAGCGGTTTTCCAACCAAATAGTTTTGAAACTATTTTATAAAAAGGGGTATGCTGGTAATAATTTTTAGGGATCGAAGCTAAATTATCTGCTTCTCTCATTGCCTGGTTTGCAATTTTTATTGATCTAGGGTAGGCTGCAAGTGCAACTTCACCAAAGTACCTGCTAATTGCTTTTTTTGCTCCAACGCTATCGATTTTGCTTAAAAGGTGGTTTTTCTTTAAAGTTATGCTATTGAAAAAACTAGTTAAAGCTCGAATGTTTTTTTTACTACTTAAGCTGTTTTTTTGCTTTCTGTAGTAAGCAATAGCTTGAGGCGCATATTTAATTTCTACTGCATTTAAAACAACTCTGCAAAAATACTCTCCATCATCATTATAGCTTAGGTCTTCATTCCAAAAACCAGCTTTATTTATAACCTCACGAGGTGTTAACCAGGCATGTATAGTAATCATTCCTCCATAATTTGGACCTATTAAATCACCGCCATACAATTTTATTAAAAAATCAGGCATATTGGATGAGCCTTCTTGGTACCATTCATGATTTAGTTGATTTGCGTAGGGGCTTGTTCCATGTTGGAAATACACCGTGGGGCCTATAGCTAACTTTTCGGTATTGTTATTTAGTAATTTTACCTGTGATTCTATTTTATTTAAAGAAAGTAAATCATCAGCATCTAAAAACTGGATATAATGGCCTTTTGCATTTTTTAAGCCAAGATTTCTGGCTGCAGATGCTCCTTTATTTGATTGTTGAAGAATAATTACATGCTCGCACTCAAATTTCTTAGCAATTTGTAAGGAATCATCTGTCGAACCATCATCAACTATGATTATTTCGATCTTTTTCCAGGTTTGATTAAGGGCACAATTAATGGTCTCTGCTATATATAATTCTGAATTATACATAGGGATAATGATAGAAACAAGTGGTTGATTGGTGATCAATATTATTTGCGATTAAATATGGTCATCCAATGTTCTTTATTAGTGGTTCCCATATCAACAGTATTGTTTTTAAACCAGGGTTGCCTTAAATATGTGGCATACAAATCTTGATTTTTATCTATCTCGATAACGCTGTCAATTACTTCTGAAAAATCCAGGTTATTGAATTGTAGTTTCATTTTTAAATTTCTTCCCTGGATTTTTATTTTTCTTATCGCTTTCTGCATGAATCCATTATGTGTAGCAGGCCGGTAATCGGTAAAACTTTGCTGGGATAAACGTTCCAGTGTTTTAACCATAATGCCAGTTTTTTTTTCTAGATAATCGGAAACATTAACGAAACTATCAGTATTAAAGATTTTGTTAATATTAGGGTCCCCACAATATATTGGCAAACTATTGCAAAGCATAGCATCATATAATTTTTCGGTTTGATAACCGGGATAAACATAATTTTCAAAGGCAATGGTAAATTTATAAGGAGATAAAAATTGCCTTTTAATGTCCCAAATGCCTCCGGTAAACTGATTATCTATTGATGGCATATTGTTCATCGATTTACCCGGTGCATCTACTTTTTTGTATTTCGATAATTGTTTAAAAAATGCTTCACGATAACTCACTTTGTTTGAATAGAGAAAGTTGCAGAAACTGGTTTTTTGACTAATGATTTGATCTATATCATTTTCGGTTAAATGTTTTATTAATTTATTTGGATTTAAGCCATGCCATTGAATCCGATAATATCGTTTATTTCTAATTTCATCCTCTGATGGAATACCAAATGCATAATCACAGATAGAAAAATCGGGTAAGATGTTTTCACAGAAATAGCCAATTCTGATGTATTTACCTGGTTTAGGTATATCATTTCCGTATGGTCCAAATAAAATAAAATCGGGTTGATTAGATTCAACGAAATGAAATTGGTCCATTAATTCAAAAAAAATATCGTCAACTGCATCAGCTAAATTAATTCCGTTTGTGCATTTTATTTTAATTATTTTAGCCAATTTTAATGCGCTTTAAGTATTAATCTAAGGTAGTATTTAACTTTAGCCGCTATAAATATGAGTTTATTATGATGGCGCCATTTATAATTGTAGTAGGCCTTTGCACTTTCCTGAAGTTTAAACTGACTGCGGCTTTTTTCTGAACTCAAAGTTTCACTTCTGATATGTGTGACTTTGGCATTTTTAATTAACCCATGTTTAATAGCATGTTTTTCTAAAGAGAGTCTAAAATCATCATCTGCAAACCAAAAATTAAATTTTTCATCAAACTTTCCAACCTTATTAAAAACTGATCTTTTTACAAGGAAACACCAACCTGTAAATAATACGCCATTTTTATATCCGTAATTGATTTCATCAGGAATTTGGTCTAATTTATCTGCATGAAAATTTGGACAGAACATGCCAACACTGTCTAATCCGTTATCATCCTGCATTGATTTAACAATTGCTGACGCCCAGCCTTTATGAAATATTAAATCATTGTTGCAAAAGCACACTAAATCTTTACTGGTTTCGTCCAGCCCTATATTTAAGTATTTATGAAAACCAAATTTAGTTTCCGGATAAATTGTTTTGGCATTAGGGTACTGATATGGTTTAATGGATGTGCATGATTCAATAACCAAAATCTCAAACTTAATCATTGAGTTGTCTTCCGATTCCAATAAACTCTGTACGGTTTGCCTGGTGAGATCGATTAACCTCTTGCTTTTTCCATTACTAAGAATTATGATATCAATATTAATCATTTAATTGAGCCTGGGTAGCGAACTGTTGAAAAGAAGTATCCTCAAACTTTGTAATTCTTAAAAAACTTAAAATCTTAAAAGGAATTGAAAATTTTTTGGGTACAAACCGGTTGATTCCCTCATGTTTTATGATCTTGAAACCAAGTTTGCTAAAAAGATTAATAATACTTTTACTGGTAAAAAACCTGAGATGTGTATTGTCCATTATACCAGCGTCTTCATATTCAAATTCTCCTTTGTACACTAATCTGTATAGGTAGGGAATATGCCTCATATTGGGAATCGAACTTACAATGTACCCGTTTTTGACTAAAAGACTTTTACAGTTTTCAAGTGTTAAAAAAGGATCTGTCAAATGTTCTAATACATCATTGAAGATGATGCAATCAAAATAATTATTAGGCAAACCATCACACTTATCTAATGTATTGTTAAAGAACTTGTCTATATTTTTTTGTGCAATTGTAGCAAATTTTTTTTCTGGCTCAATTCCCCAATAAATGCAATTTTGTCTTTCTTTTATCAATTTACCAAAAGCACCATTTCCGCAACCAATTTCTAAAATATGTTTGGCATCTAATGGTACAAATGCCATCATTTCACGTCTTTCGTGCTGATAATAGCTTTGGTCTTTATCTTTAATGTTCAGTATCTCCATTATTTAGTAATGAATTGACCGTCGCTTTCTGAGTTGATTTTATTTATACGCTCGTAAAAGTGATTGTAAATTTCAGTCAGATTAATTTCGTGGTAAGTATTTGTATTTGCCGGCTTAGCATAAATTATTTTACCGATGGCAATTTTTATTTTGCTCCAAAAACTAATGCTCTTGTTATCTCCGGGATAACCGTATAAGGCTTGACCAATTTTGGCTTCATTCTGGAGTGTTTTTTTAGAAACTGTAGAAGAAACATTATTTGGTGAGCCGACATTTAGCGCGTTGTAACCAGTATAATAGCTGATATTTACATTCAAAAAGCTCATTCTTAAGCTATATTCCCAGTCAATCATCACAAAAGATGTGTTATATAAACCTATGTAGGGCAAAATGCTTTTTCTCACCAGCATGTGTACATCAGAAAAAGAAAAGCAATTTATTTTTCCGGCTCTCCAGTCTTTGTAGTGCTTAAGTCTGGATGAATTGACATCAATATTATTATAATTTAATATCCCTGACGATAAATCGCTGGATATCACAACATCAACATCAGGATTTTCAAACATATAATCAGCACATTTCCTTATTTCATTATAATCAAAAACATCATCGTCAATGATTTTTTTAAACAGAATCCCCCTGGCCATGAGCATAGCCTTATTCCAGCCATGGGCCTGATTTTTATCTGGTTCTGATATAAATTGATGAATTTTTCCTTCCTTTAAAAGTTCTTGTAAGTATAATGTTGAACCGTCTGTACTATTTGCATCAACAACAACTATTTCCTCATCCGGTAAAACCTTAGCGATAAGCCTTTCCAGATTTATTTTCAGGTAGGGAAGTCTGTTTCTGGTTGAAATAAGATATGACAGTTTAATCATCGAACTTTAGTGTGCTTATATCTTTATACATTTTTTTGATTTGTTTATTATATCTTAAAAATTCAAATCCCAAGATCATCCAGCTTTTAATATGGATGGTTTTAACATCACCTTCCTTATTTTTGATAATATTGTGGAAGTGTAAAAAGCTATACTTTATGGTGCGCGCGAAATATAAGAAGCTTTTTTTTAGCCAGTAAAATTCAGGTAATTTACTTCCATTTAAAACTAAATCATAAACGTGGAGTGGTACAAAAGAATAACTAAAACCAATATGAAGATTTTGTAAGTATTTCCAGGTTAGCCGGTTCGTTGTTAAAAAATGATAGAAGGTTAGTTTTTCTGAGTAAAAAATTTTTCCACCCAATAATTTTACGCGGAGACAAGTTTCGGAGTCTCCTCCTGAAGATAATCTTGTACCAACTCTATCATTTAAAAAAAATGGTATAGCATAAAACTTCGGATTTTTCAAAATGGTTTTCCGAATTCCTAATCCTGCACCATATACCAAACTTACAAACCCTGATTTTACTTCCTGTTTACCAACAGCATAACTTTGGTAAAAATTCTCAAACCAAAATGGCTTATCAGATTCGAAAACAGGATTTCCTTGGCCTCCTAAAATCATAATTTCTTCATCGGCGTCAAAAAGCTGCATGGTATTTATGGCATAATTTTCGTCTAACCAGTTATCATCATCGCAAAAAATCAAATAATCGTATAGTGCAACTTCAATTCCTTTTTCTCTGGCCTTTGTTAAACCTGGTTGAGCTTCAAAAGCTATTCTTAAAGGAAAGGGATTATTGAGTTCTTCCCATAAACTTTTGGCAACTTCTGCCGTATCATCCGATGAATTGTTGTCAACAATAATTACTTCAATTCCTTTTGTGATATTTTGTTTAGCTAAATGAAACAAAGTTTTGGGTAACCTTTTAGCACTATTATAACAACAAACTATTATAGAAACACCTGCGCTATTTTGCATCATGATCTTCGAACAATCTTTTTTGTTGTTAACTTAATGAAAAGATAAAATTGGTGGGGCCAGCTTATTGTAAGGTTTACAAATGCAGTTGCCATAAGAGTTGGAATTCCAGTTCTGTTGAGTGTTAATAATGTTTTTTGCGCGATATATAATGGAGAATTCATGTTTTCTCCGCCAAAATGAAATAAAAGGGGCGATTTTATTTTAAAGTCTTCAGTTTTTCCACTGGTGGGAATAGTTTTTTTAATTTTACCTGTTAGTACGTTTAAATTATTTATTTCATTGGCTTTTGAAAATCCTGCAACAATTAAACCACCATCATCAATCGGTCGTTGTTTATGAGCCGTCATTGAAACTGAAACCAGTTCTTCCTCATTTTTCCAGCCATTCTGTATCCTAACGAAACCATATTCATCGTATTTTTCAGAAAGTTTTCTAGCTTCACTATATATTTTCTTTGTTAATTCAGTTTTTTAAGATAGTACAGCCCGCCATTAAATAAAATAGACTGATCTATATTAAATTGTTTTCTAGCAAATACAGCACCTTCTTCGCCCCAATAGTCTTCAAGTTTAACAGGAGTGCCCAAGACAGTTACATCCATAGAACTGCAGAGGTCAAAAACTGGGCTAAGATCACCAAAGCAAAGCATGTCAGAGTCAATGTAAAGTGTTTCTTCTGTTTTTAAGAAAACATCTAAATAAAGCTTGGTTTCAATAAATAGCTTGGCAATATCGTTTTCAATTTTTATGAAATCTATGGCATCGGTATTTTTCTCTGGAATAATATTAGTACCGACAAATATTTTTAAATCTGGATTATATAACCTGATTGACCTGGCACAATTTATAGCAAAATTTAAATATTTTTTGCTATTGGTTCCTAAAATTAAAACAGAACGATCCTTCATTTATTCTCTGAATTAATATATTCTATTTGCCAGTTAGAAGGGTAAATATCTGGTGGAATTGTTTGCTTGATATGAAAACCAAGAAAATATTTTGGACAATAAATAATCTTATCCGGTTTGGCATTTAAATAGGCACCCCACCAGCTAAACGTGCTATTGCTGGTAATGCAAATATCTGCATTCATCAGGAGCTGAAAATCAATTATTTCATTTTCTGTAGAAATATATTTGTTTTGCACGTAGCCAAATTCATTTTCAATAAATGAAATGTCATCGCCAATAAAAATAAACTGGTAGTTGTTGGCTGATTTCTCTAGTTTATTGATCAGCTGATGATAATATGTTGCAGGAAGTCTTAAATCGGCATTACCCAGGTCTAATATTTCTAAATGCTGATAATCAGTTCTTCTGATATGAACCACAACCGTTTTATAACCCGGCTTATAGATTTTGCTAAAATTATCTTTAAAATCATTAAGGTATTTTTTTTTGATTTTTAACAAGTTTTTAATTTCTCTTTTGTGTGGTTCGAAATATAATTCTGATTGAAAATAACCCTCAAATGATCTGTGATTATTTATCGTTTTAATCGCATTGAGGTAAGGTTCGTCAAATGGTATAAATTGGCTGTTTGTTTTGAAAAAGCCATCAATGAATTTATAGAATGATCTTCGAAAATGATGATTAAAGATGTTTTTAAATCCTTTTATGGAGAAAAGATAAGTATCTAGTAGATGAAAGGGGCCCGTGCTGATATCAAAAAACTCTATCAGGGAGCACCGTTCAACTTTTTGATTTAAGCAATAATTGGTTTTTTTTTGTTTTGAGATATGGTAAGCAAAGGCAAATTGAAATAACTGATTACCTAAACGTCCATTTAAAACAACATTAATCATAAATTAAATTTCATGTTTAATTAACCAATTCTCCCAAATGAAATCGCAAAGGTAAGTTGGGTGATGTGTTTTTGATAATAAAGTCCGTAGTTCATACATCTTATTTCCCGCATCAGGTACAAAATCATGGAATTGGATTTGAAGATTTATAATGTTAGGACCAGTAAATAATAACTTATCGCTAAGCCATTTTGAAATATTAATTAAGCGCCCCATGTTCGTCTTATACTTATACTTTTAATCATAATATTTTTAAATGATTCAATTGCATTCTCTATTGAGTAGGCAGTGATCTGATGATTTGTTTTAGAAATAATTGGATCAATTGCTTTATCTTTTAAACTATCCAAAGCTTGTTTAATTGCTAATGGCTCTAATGGATCAAAATATATCGCTAAATCTCCAGCCATTGCAATATGCCCCTTTAAATTTGAACAGGCTACATTGCATTTTAGAGCTATTGCCTCTAAAATAGGCATGTTGGTAGGTCCTAATAATGATGGAAATACTAAGCCAATTGAGTTAATATATAACCATTTTAGTTCTTGATCAGAAATAAAACCTGGTAATATGATTTGCTGAGCTAAGCCCAATTCTTTAATTAAAGAATTGATATATTGTCGATTACCCTGGTCACTTCCTGGTAATACTAGAATATAATCTTTGTTTTCTTTAACGAAATCTTTAAAGCCTAAAATTAAATTGTAATGATTTTTGTGTGCCCAAAACTGCGCAGGATAGATAAAGAATTTTTTATGATTATTCATCCATAAAGGTTTTTGCACCTCTACTATTGGATTAACAATTTTGCTTGGAAAGAGGGGTAAAATTACAATTTTTTCTTCCGGTAACTGATACTGCTTTATAATCTCATTTTTCCCCGATTCGGACTCTGCACAGACTAATAAAGCTTTGTGTAGGTTTTTTAAAATATGGCTTTCCCTGCTTTCCCATTGACCATCCATCGCTATTTCCGGAAAGGCATAAGTAGTTCGATGACCCAAATCCCAGTTTACAATTATGTATGGATAGTTTTCAATAAAAACTTCGGGGGTAGGATAGAATATAATATCTATTTTATGTTCTCTGAGTAGATTTTTTGTATTAATATAGTTTTGTTCGATATCTTTTCGGGGAATTGATGAGCCAAAAAACTTATGATAGAAATTTACTTTTTTCTGGTATAAAAAACTTTTCTTAAAAGGGAAACTTATTGTTTTCTTTTTAAACTCGACGCTTAAATTAAACCCAACAAAATAAATTTCTATTTCAGGGCCAAAATCTTCATTATCAATTCGTTCTACAAGCTGAGATAAAAATGAATACCCTCCTCCCGATTCTGGTACAAAAGCTTCATTAATCCATATGGCAACTCTATAACAACTCATAATCTAAAACTGCATTTATCACTAAATCTTGTTCAAAATCTGTTAAACCCAGTCCGCTGGGAAGGTAAAAACCATTTCTGGCTAATTTTTCTGCATTTGGATAATTTTCTCCAGTAAAAAGCTGCATTTCTTTAAATACCGGTTGCTCATGCATGCACCAAAAGAAAGGGCGGGTGCCAATTTTTTTTGTACTTAAATAAGATGTAATTTTTTCTTTTATTTCTTCTGATGGACATACAATTGCAAATACCCAATAAATATTTGTAGCATAAGCTGTTTTTTCAAGAGAAAGCAAAAAACCTTTAGTTTTAAGTTTTACCAGATTTTTTAGGTAGTTATTGCCAATTTTCCTTTTTAATTTAAGGAAAGATTCTAGCTGTTCTAATTGTGCTAAGCCCAGGGCGGCTTGTAAGTTGGTCATTCTATAATTCCAACCCAATTCATAATGTACAAACCGTGGTCCATTAGGTTCAAAACAAAGATTACGTAATTTTTTACAGCGTTCTGCCAATGCCATGTCGTTAGTTAAAATCATGCCACCTTCACCAGTTGTGATGTGTTTATTGGGATAAAAACTAAAGATACTGATGTCGCCAAAACTACCACACATTTTACCATTATAGGTTTGTCCGTGCATTTCTGCCGCGTCTTCGATAATTTTAAGATGATGCTTTTTAGCCAATGTTAAAACAGGGTTCATATCTACAGGTAAACCATAAATATGAACCACTAAAATGGCCTTTGTTTTTGATGTGATTTTGGCCTCGATCTGGTTAACATCCATATTCCAGGTTAGTGGATCGCTATCAACTAAAACTGGCGTAGCACCTGCATTAATTACTGATTGAGCAGGGGAGATTATGGTAAAAGTTGGCATTATTACCTCGTCTCCCTTTCCAATATTTAAGGCTTTGATTGAAATATCGAGTGCTGCTGAGCCGCTAGAAACTGCAATGCCATATTCTTGACCTATGTATTGGCTGAATTTTTCTTCGAATTTTTGAATAAATGGTCCTTCACTACTTATCCAGCCCGTTTCAATACATTCTGTTATATATTTTAACTCATTGCCATTAAGTAAAGGTGTGTTAACCGGTATTGGATTCATGAGTTTATAATTTTCTTAAAATATAGCAAACACCCCAGGTATGATTTGAAGCGGGTGCAGATGTTAAAAATTCTTCTGAATGCAGTATCTGGAAGCCTGTTGCGTAAGCTAAAAGCTCTATTTCTTGCTTACTGAAATGTCGCATTGGATGTATTTCTTTAATGTTGATTTCTTTATTGGTTTTTAAGTCTTCAACTTTAATATCATAGTTAACTTCTACAACATTTTCTTCGTACAGGATAGTCGGATTGGCTTTTCTGGTAATCCTTATTTCTGCATTTTCAAGTCTCTTTGTTCTTTTTTCCGGAACTTGAAAATTTACTGCAGGACTGTGCCAGACATCAAAAATAAATAACCCATTAAGATTTAATGATTGATGAACATTTAAAAAAGTTTTTATTAAATCCTTGTTATTAGTCAAATAACTGATTACATGAAAAATTGATAATGCAATATCAAAAGATTGATTGGTTTTGAACTTAACAATATCGCCAATTTGAAAATCAACATTTTCTGTTTTAGTTTTATTTGCGATCTCAATCATTTGTTCACTGCGCTCAATGCCTAAAATCGTATATCCTTTTTTCGCCAGAAGGCTAGCGTGTTTTCCTGTCCCGGAACCTAATTCGATAATTTTACTGCTTTCTGGCCGATATTTTTTTATAAGATTAACGATATATGCTGTTTCGGCAAAATAATCTTTGTCCTGATAGAGCAGATCATAATATTGACTGTAAAGTTTAAAATTCTGAATTGTCATTTTTATCAATCAATTTAATGGGCACAGGCTTATGGTCAAATCTTACTTTATCTTCATCTCCACAATAGGGGCCTTGTTTTATTTCGATCATTTCAGCATCTTCTAACATCTCAAATCCATGTCCACCTGCGGCTAAAAGAATCACATCTCCTGTTTCAACAATCCTGCTTTCCAGGTATTGTTTATCCTCATCATAAAAATCTACCCTAACTTTCCCCGATTTAATATACAATACTTCTTGTGTTAGTGTTACTTTTCTTTCGACCAGGTTATGTACATGTGGCTCTATCACGTATCCTTTCTGCCGGTTCATATAACCTAATTGTTGTGAGAAATCTCCAGGTGTAAAAAAAGCAATGCCTTCTTTTTTGTATGCAGCTCTAATAATGATGGCCAATGTTTGATCTAAATACTTTACCTCTTCAATCATTTTGGTAGTTTAAATGTCCAATAGTTTTTTCTTAAAACCCATTCTTTAACTAAAGGATCGTTTTTAAAGGCTTCCTGATGGTAGTTGTAGCCTGCTAACTCGGCAGCTTTTAAATCTGACAGTATTGAATTTATTTCATCCGGCAATTTTTTCACTTCTGTTTTACTGGATTTTCTTATCCATTTATAATAGGGATGCAAAGCATTTCTAATCTTTCTTGAAATCGAAATTTTTGATGAATCCTTTATTGGTTTGAACAATATTTTAGTTCTTATTTCTGTAAATGAATTGCAAACTCCTTGAAAAAATGCCCTTTTATTGAAGTAATTTTTAGTGCATCTTTCTTGATTAACATGATGATAAAGTGATAAACCTGGGACATAAATCGCAGTACATCCTTTCAGTGCAGCCTTTAATGTTAATCCTGTTTCGCCATCGCCCTGAAATTTTTGCAATCGCTTAGGCATCGAATCTGGATGAAACCCACCTAGTTCAATAAGTACTTCTCTCCTGATGCAGAAGTTCAGTCCCCACACAAAATTTGGATGAATGGTATGTTTCTGATTGCCAAAATCCAGCAGACTTAACCAAGCGCAAAATCGCCCTTCATTAGTTTCATCCCACATATAGTTTAACCATCCGGGAGGTTCAGCTTCGTATCTGGGAAGGCATGGGCCTGTTGCCAATTGAATGCGCTCATCATTGAACGTATGAATAAGATTCTCAATATAATTATTGTTAATTTCTACATCATCATCTAAAAAGCAAATAACAGGTGCTCTGGATTTTGAAAAGCCCACATGCCTTCCGGTAAGTAAGCCAGGTGTTTCATCATATAAATAAACCAAATTAGGTTTAGCACTGAAAACTTCGCAAACTGACCTGGTACTATCTGTTGAGCCATTATCTACAATGATCAATTCATAATTTTGAAATTTATTGGCAAAAACACTCTCAATAGTTTTCTTTAGTGATACTGCTCTATTTAACGTAGGAATGATTATAGAAACTTGTGGTGTCATGCTTCAATTTCAGTAAATTCGTTGGGAATAATTCCATTCGGAAATTCTTCTTTTTCTACGAAACCCAGCCAATATTTTGGAGCATATATTTTTGGTTTTTTTTTGTTTAAATATGCACCCCACCAGCCAAATGTACTATTAGATATAATGCAGATATCGGCATTCATAAGGAACTGAAAGTCGATAATTTCATCATGATTTGATATATACTTATTGGTTAAATAGCCAAACTCTTCATTAATGAATTTTTTATCATCAGAAATTACAATATAGAAATTGTTCTCATTATAAGTTTCTTTTATGGCGCTGTGGTAATATGTAGCAGATAAACAAATATTTAATTCTATATAATCTGTTCTTCTTATCTGTACTACCACAATCTTTTTGTCTTTCGGAATGGTATTAAAAATTTGGTTAAAGGATATTTGATGCCTTTTTTTAATTTTAAACTCTTTTGTTATTTCTGCTCTGTATTGCAAAAAGTAATCTTCAGATTGAAAAAAACCGTGATATTTTGTATGGTTATTTATTTTAATTAGCTGCTTACTTGGTGCTTCTGTATCTGAAAAGAAAGCCTCATTTCTGATGGTTTTTCTTTCAATTAAAGCATAAATCCCAAGCCGTAAAAATGAGCTAAAGAATTTTCTAAAGCCCCCGATCGAAAAAACGTATCTATCTAGTTTAGAAAAAAAATCATTTGATAACTGAAAGTATTCAGATAGCACATATTTCTCATACCGTTTATCGATATAAAAATTACAGGAGAGCTTTTTTGCACTGGCATAAGCAAAAGCATATTGGAAAAGTTGATTTCCTAATCGTCCTTGCGCAACAACAGCGATCAAATTATAAATGATTTAAGATTTGTTTTAATTTGTTTTTTATTTGTTTCAACCAGCTTGTTTTTATTTTTCTTAAATGATTGTGGCCACCATAATTGTTCTTGTCAAGAATAATTATCTTTTTTTCATATGGTAAATCCCAGCCTTCGGGATAACCATATGATGAATCTAAGATTTTAACAGACTTACCAATTAAGTAATTGTTTAAATGAGATTCATCATGCCAAACCGCAATAATTTTATTCTTTAAATCAATTTGAATTCTATCGGCAAGTTCTAAAATTAAGGCAAGGTAATCTGCTGATTTTCCACCATTGAGTCCGCCCATGAAATAATCAGATCCTTCATTTTCTGCAATGTAAGCGGTTGATTTAGGGTTTGTTTCATAAGTGAAATTAATGCGGTCTTTTTGATAGAAACTTGGGTGAATAACGGCTAATAAGCTTTCTTTCTCTGGCAGAAATGAGCCATCAATTTTTTTACGAAAGATCATATTCGAATTGAAGAAAAAAATGTAATCGAAGTCCCTAAGCTCCCCGGCTATTTTTTTAAACATTTCGAACCGCAATAAAGTATCGTATGGCCAACCCAATTGCTTTTGATGAATTTTATGGACCTTCGCATTATCTTCCTGCTCAATGTTTATGGCATCTGTAAAAACAAAATATTCTTTACGGTAATCGTTAAGGAAATTTTCCTCACAAGAAGAATAAAAATTCTTCCAAAATGAGACGTATTTTCCTGTACATATGTAAAGTATGGCAATGTTTTTCAAGTTTTAAACTTTAGTGCATTCGCAGCAAACCATCGTCTCATCTTCTAATAGATATACATGATCAACTTTAAGGTTAGCATATTTGGTAATCACATTTTTGAGCGTAAAAGGGCTAAACCAACAGTTGTGATCGGGATGAACAATTTCTACAAATAGATTGTTACTTGCTATATTTCTAGACATATGCTCGGGAGCAAAACAATTAGGTCCTGTGATAATGAATTTTTCAGCATTAACTTTTCCCAGGCTTGAAAGAAACGTCCCTATATTTTCAACATGTTCGATTGTTTCGGGTACCAGGCATACATCAAATTTTTTATCACTCAATTCAGCAAAATCTGAAAAATATGGCTGGTTTACATGCTTCTGTAGTTCTGCTAATCCCTGAACATCAATATCAAAGCCGCTTAATTCTTTGCAAATTCCTGCTAGCCAGATGTGTAGGTTTGTAGCTGGATCGAAAATTGGCCAATCGGTACAACCAAAATGTAATATATTTTTAGCCGAGCATGTAGCTTTAAAATAGTCGTACTTGCTCATTATTTTTGTTAATTCAACTTTTTGACTCCAGAATTCGCCTGGATCTTCCTGTTTCTTTTTTTTACTAAATAATTTCATTTCGCTTATTTATTTGCCATTCAAAATTGGGCCTAATCATTCCTTCATATCCTCCTATATAGTTTTTTCTTATGTTAATGCCATCTTCAACCTTAATTGTCAAAACATCATTTAACAATTGTGGATTTTCAAAGTTCCTGCCGTATATATTTAAAGATATGGAGTAGTTTATGTTGTTTAAAAAACTCCTTTCAATTTTACAAACTGACTCATAAAATCCTGGTTTCTGAACATCAAATGGGGTAGGATTACTAATGGAAATAAATACTATTTCAGCATGTTGATTCCAGAAGCCTAAAGTAAAACCAACTGTGTTTTCTTTTTTTAGTTCGTAGGCGATTTTCACATAAAATTCGGTATCAGTATCTATGTAAGTAAGGTTTATGTTTTGGTGATCAAAAACTCCTATAGAAATTAGTCTGACATCATTAATTTCTTCTAAGCTTAGGTTGTGATTATAATAATTTTCTTTATTGTTATTTAAGTAACGAACAATACAGCGATCTACTTCATCCTTTAAAGAAATTAGTCCATTTTCTAGCACGATTCCTTTTGTACACAGGTTTTTAATGGATGCCATATTGTGGCTCACAAAAAGTACTGTTCTTCCTTCGCCTTTGCTCACTTCGCCCATTTTACTAAGGCACTTTTTCTGAAATTCTGCATCCCCAACGGCAAGCACTTCATCTACAATTAGTATCTCGCTTTCCAGGTGAGCTGCAACTGCAAAAGCGAGTCTTACATACATCCCAGAACTATACCTTTTTACTGGTGTATCCAGGTATCGTTCAATTCCTGCAAAATCCACAATTTCATCCAATTTGCGTTGGATTTCCTTTTTGCGCATGCCCAAAATAGCCCCATTTAAAAAAATATTTTCTCTACCGCTGAGCTCTGGGTGGAAGCCAGTACCTACTTCCAATAAGCTTGCAATTCTGCCCTTGCCAGATATTTTTCCGGTGGTAGGGGCTGTAACCTTGCTTAATATTTTAAGTAGAGTGCTTTTTCCTGCTCCATTTTTTCCAATAATACCGACTGCATCACCCTGCTCAATTTCGAAATTGATATCCTTTAAACTCCATACTACATCGCTTTCACTTTTGGTATTTTGATTATTGCTTTCCCCTATACGTAAAAAAGGATCTTCCTTACCACGAATTCTCGCATACCAACGTTCTAAATCGCGGCTGATCGTTCCTGTACCTATTTGGCCCAATTGATAAGCCTTACTGAGATTTTCTACTTTTATTGCAATGTTAGACATTTAAAATATGCTTAAAGTTATGCTTTCCATTATCCATATTACATCTTCCATTTCCCATTTATACGGTGTCAACAAAATTCCGTTCTACTTTATTGAAAACTACTGTGCCAATCAACAATAAAAAAATCGTAACAATTGTAGCATAACCTAAACTAAACCAGCTAAAGCTTCCTTGTCCTAAAAATCCATATCTAAAAGTTTCAATTATTGGCGTCATCGGATTATACTCGATAATCCAGGCATAAGCCGGATATTTGTTAATAGCCTCAGATAAGGGATAGATTACAGTAGTCGCATACATCAATAGCTGCACACCAAAACCGATGAGAAAAGCCAAATCCCTATATTTCGTGGTCATAGCCGAGATAATCATCCCTGCACCCAAACCCAATAAAGCCATTAATATTACAATTACCGGGAACAGGCAAATTGCCCAGCTGATGTTGAAGTTTGCGCCTGAGAAATAATAATAGGCCATTAATATGAGAAATAACAGCATCTGTACGCCAAAGCGCACCAGATTGCTTACCACAATACTTAATGGCATAATTAACCTGGGGAAATATACCTTGCCGAAAATACCAGCGTTATCCCTAAAAACAGATGATGTTTTGGTTAAACAATCAGCAAAGTAATTCCAGGCCGTAATTCCGGCCATATAAAATAAGGGCTTCGGTAGGCTATCGGTAGAGATACCTGCAAGGTTGCCAAAAATAAAGGTAAAAATGATGGTGGTAAACAGGGGTTGAATAAAAAACCAGAGTGGCCCCAAAATGGTTTGTTTGTAGAAAGAGACAAAATCCCTCCTGACCAATAATACCAACAAATCCCGATAGGCCCAAACCTCATGCAGTTTTAGGTCAAACAAGGATGATTTAGCCTCAATGGTCCACTGCTGTTCTTCCTTAACCATAAATATTAAGCTTGTTTATCTGCATGTTTTTTTTGTTGATCGCTACTTGATGCTGTATGATTAATTGAGCCTTTTAAAATCAAGTTTTTTACTGATTGAAGATAGTGGGTATATCCAAATGCTTTCATACATTTCTCTTGTAGGCTGTTTTTCTGCTTTTCAGTTTGACGATGTTGTAGCAGTTTGAATATGCTGTTTAGCATTTCTTGTTGATCGTCAGGATCTACTAATAAACCAAGTGCTCCGTTTTGAAGTGCATCTACGCTGCCATCTTTATTGCCGGCAATTACCCTAAGGCCGCTTGCCAGGGCTTCGATAAATACAATTCCGAAACCTTCTTTTTTACTGGGTAAAATAAAAATATCAGACAGTAAAAAATGTTCGGTAAGTTCGGCTTCATCAATAAAACCGATCATTCTGATATGCTCCTGCAGTTGATTCTTTACAATTAAGTCATCTAATCTTTTCTTTTCTACAGCATCCCATTTACCGCCCAATAGGTAAACGAGGTTAGGGTATATCTCCAATAGTTGCGGCAATAGCTCAATGGTATGGTCGTATCCTTTATACTTCTCTGAAGAGGATAAACGGGATAGTGAAAAAAGGATTAAATTTTCGCGGTTTAGATGATACCGATCCAATAAACGCTGCGGTTTTTCGAACTGTGTAGATAAATAATAAAAAGGATCAAGACAATTGTTTAATACTTCAATCCGATCTGCAGGAATGTGATGCATCTCCATAATTTTATCTGCAGTAAAATGACTTACACAAATAATCTTATCCAGCTGGTTTAACATTTTGAGTTTGGAATCAGATAACTTTTTCCAAATTTCTATACCATGTGCCAACAAATAGATTCTTTTATGGGGATGTATTTTCTTGATGAAATAAACAATGTTGATTAAATGGATATGGCTCAACAAAATCACATCAGCTTTTAAGCCACTTAAAAAAGATTGTACTACAAAGCGTTCTTTTTTTCCGTTAAAACCATGAAACTGCTGTTTGCTCAGGTACCTGGAATCACGGTCAGCATTTTTATCATACATGGAATATACCGTCGATTGAACAAGTTCTTCTTCACTTAAATCGTATAATACACGGGATAAACTTCGGCAAACTTTTTCAATACCACCAGTAAAACTAAACGTTTTAAGTGTTAAAAATAGAACCTTAACTGGCATGATATATTCTGTATAAGGCTAGGGCAGAACTCCAGTGCAATTTGTTTTCTCCAAAGTTCTGCATGAGTGATTTCGCCCTTTTATTTGCATAACGGGATGGATCGGCAATGTCGGAGCTTTTTCTCATCCATTCTTGAAACGGGAAAGTGAAACCCATTTTTGATCTTTTCCAGGTTTCTACGGGTAGATCTTCTTTGTAAGCCTCTACCAGGAGTTTTTTCTTCTGTTCGTAACTGAACTTTATTTCTGTTGAGATGGAAAGAACCAGATCAACAAAATTACGGTCCAGGAATGGAACCCTCACTTCAACACCATGGCTCATGCTCATAAAATCGGTATCTTTTAATAACTGATTTTGCATGTACATGTTAAATTCGAACCAGCTCGCTCTTGTTTCGTTACTGGTTTTCTTAATTCCGGGGTGAAGGGGGATGTCTTCCAGGCAATCGATAACGGTTTTCATATCGATGTCTAACAATTCGGCGATCACATCAGGAGAGTAAACTCCTCTCAAACATAGGTATTCGCCAATGGGTGAGTTTAAGCTGAGGTAATATAAACGTTTAAATTTGGTGTTATTGGAAAAACGCGTACTGCGTAAAGCGCTTTTACTCAACCAATTTAGATTTTGTATTTTATGGATCCGATCAAAAGATGGGTATCCGCCAAAAAGCTCATCAGCGCCTAAACCCGATAGCACCACTTTTATCCCGTTCGCTTTTGCTGTTTTACATACAAACCAGGTATTGATCCCATCATTTGTGGGTTGATCCATATCTGCTAAAACGGTTTCAAAATTCTGCACGAAATCGCGATAGGTAATCAGCTGTTCAATTTTTTGAAGATTTATTTTTTGAAGTAAACTATTCCGCTGTTTTTTTTCGGAAAAATCTATCTCATTAAAATTGGCAGAAATACTAGACAACTGTTTGTTATTATATTGATTAGCCAGTATCGTAATGATGCTCGAATCGAGCCCACCACTGAATAATACGCCAATATCAACATCAGAAATCATTTGCTGTTTGATAGAGTGGCCAAGTTGTTCGCGGATTCTTTCAATCGCATAACTTTCGTTATGAATATAAGAAGTGCTTTCAAATTCATGGTACGATTGAATAAGATGCTGAGCGCTTCTAATGTTGTATTTCAGAAAAGAACCTTTGCCCAGGCTACATACATTTTTAAGTGTAGTATAAGGTTCGGGGATATGGCCAAAAGCAAGGTAGTAAATCCGCCAGTTATCATTTTCCTGGTCAATATTAGCGTGTTTAAATGCTTTTACTTCTGATGCAAAGGTTAAAGTTTCGTTAGCAAAATGATAATAAAGTGGTTTTATTCCGTTTTGGTCCCGGACCAGGTACACACATTGTTCCCGTTTATCAAAAATGCAGAAGGCAAAAATACCATCAAGTTTTTCGAATGCTGTTTCTCCCCAATGCTGATAGGCATAAAGGATGACCTCTGTATCTGTTTGTGTTTTAAAAATATAGCCTAAATTGATTAATTCAGTTCTGATCTGCTTATAATTATAAATCTCGCCATTGTAAGTGATCACCAGATCTTCTTTATGGCTTAGCATCGGTTGATGTCCAGTGGAACTAAGATCTAAAATAGCCAACCTACGGTTACCAAGGCATAGCGGTGTTTTTTCAGCCGTATAGATACCATGATCATCAGGGCCACCATGTTGCATACTATCGCACATGGCTTTTACCTGTTGATTGACTTTTTCGAATGAATTTTTGCTATTAATGATGCCTGCTATGCGACACATTGATCTTTTTTTACTAAAATTTGGGCTACTTATTTTGCACCGGATACAGCTTCGCCCGCTCAGTCACATTTTTATTTTCAAAATGTACTGATCACTTGTTATATATTTTGCTGAGTCCTACATCACATTTCAGGACTCAAATCTCATCTCACACATCATCCGTCCCTAGATTGGTTCTACAAAAGCTATCGATGTATTAATATTTATCGAATAACCCATGTTTTGTAAACGTAAAATAATACGTTGCTTATTATGTACCGATACCAATTCGGCAATTACACCTTTAAAAGGTCCGGCTTTAATCAATACCCTTTCACCTGGTTTAATGTCATAATCAATGAGTTCCAGATCGGCATCTGTAGCGAGCAAGAGTTTAAGATCATGGATTTGTTGGTCAGGGATAGAAGCGATTTGGCTGGAGAAATAAATAAATCTGGCAACACCATTGGTCATCAGAACTTCAGCATATTCTCTTGCCGAAATATAGGCAAATAGATAAGATTTAATCAAGGGCTCTTCTACGATTTTTTTACGGTCGCTCCATTGCTTAACTGCCTTTTTAAGAGGTAAATAAGTTTGGATTCCTTTCCTGTTCAATTCCTCATTCGCTTTTTTTTCTGCTCTCGAACGCGTATAAACCGGGTACCACCTGTAATTTTGATCTATCATGAATTATACTATATCAACAATTAATCTCCATTTGCATCTTGTCAATCAACCAATTTAAACTTTAAGCGATTAAGCCATCCATTCTAAACCATTAACCATTAACTACTAAGCTAACCCTTCCATCATCCATTTTCCATCTCACCTTTTCCATTCTATTTTCTCTTCCAAAATTCCCACCAACTCTTCTCATCATCATAATAGCCACTTTTTCCATAGCCGGTATAGTTAGAGTAGTAATACGTTCCGGTATTGCTATGGGCATAATTGGTGGTATAAATGTTGGCATGCAGCTTCTCATCACCAAATGAATTTAGGATAATTGCAATGTTGTTAAGGCCATATTCTTTTGATAAACGATCGGGAATGGTGGCGGCCCTGAATTTAGAAACGCCTGAACGGATAATAAACAGGTTAATATCTGCTTTCCGGATGAGCGGAACAGAATCTGAAACTAGGCCTACAGGAGCCGTATCGATAATAATATATTCATAACTTTCTCTAAGCTTTTCAATCAATGTTCCCATGGCCTTGTGGTGTAAAAGTTCAGAAGGATTTGGAGGAACCGGGCCAGAAGTGATATAATCAATATTATGTCGTTCATCAGTAAAGATGATATCTGCTAAATCAGCCTGTTTTGATAAATAACTGCTTAAACCAATGTGGTTGTCCGAGCCAAAAGCATAGTGGAGTTTAGATTTTCGTAAATCCGCAGCAATTAAAATCACTTTTTTGTCAATAATAGATAAAGTACCGGCAAGATTTAGACTTACGAACGATTTCCCTTCTCCTGAAACCTCTGAAGTAATACAAATTACCTTAGTTTCCTGATCACTGGCCATAAAACTTAGGTTCGTTCGCACCGACCTCACCGATTCGGCAAATATAGATTTTGGGCGTTCTATCGATAAAACGCTTTCACCAAGGCCAACTTTTTTAGGGTATTTTAAAATTACCCCAATAATAGGAGTTGCGGTTAAGCCCTCAATCGTCTCAATATCGTACAGATAAGGATTTAATATTCTGACCAATAAAATTAAACCCAGGCCCGAAAACAAACCCATAAATAAATAAGAAGAATAAATTTTCTTCGGCACAGGAGAGATCGGGAAAAAGGAAGGCTGTGCGACACTGATAATGGTGGCGCCCGAAATTACGGCTGCTGAGCTAATCTGCGCAGAGAGTTTTCGTTCAAACAGCATCGAAAACATACGCTGGTTGATGTCGAAATTGCTTTGTAATTTTGCAAAATCATTTTGTTTGGCTGGTATACTACCCAGAGCCTGATTGGCCAGGCCAATTTGTCCGTTAATGTAACTGATGGTTTTTTGATTACGCTCGTGCAATAACCGGATATTGGTTACAATAGCCTGTTTCACTTCATTAATTTGCCGGTTAATATCTTGTATGGGTTGAGCATCAGCATTGAAATTCTGTAACTTATTTTCTCTATTAATGATAAGTGCATTGAGTTGTGCTATTAAACCAGTTAAGAGCGTACTGTTGGTGCCCTCTAAGTTAAGGTTAAGCTGTATCCGATCCTTATTGTTTTTTACTTGTGTTTCTAATTGCTGAATACCCAATTCTTGCAGTTGTAATTCAGCAATCTGGTTTTGTAGATTGCTGATTTTCGAATTTCCCAGTTCCCTATCGCTAGTTGGATCGATGAGTTTGTTACTGCTTTGAAAGGTGGAAAGTTTGTTGCCCGATTTATTTACCTGGGCATCTAAAAACGCAATCTGACTATCCAGATAGTCTATAGTTTGTTTAGCTGACCTTTTCTTAAGCCTTGCATCATTTTTTACATATTGTTTGATAATCTCATTCAATACATTGGCGGAAAAAACCGGATTACTATCGGTATGTGTAACCCCCATAATATTGGTGTTTTTCTCCTGTTCGAACACATTTAAGCCACCAGCAGCCCGGCCATACAGATCTCTGGTTCCATTAAATTTGAAGCTATAATTACCAGTAGCTGGGATTTCTGTTTTAACGGTAAAAACCATATTCCCCATGCTTATGGCCTGCCCATAACGATATTTTTTCAAATGCTGATTATTATCGTCGCTGCTTGATAGTTCGAAAGTCCGGTTATCAACAGGTTTAACTGCATAGGTAGCCCTGCTGAAATTAACAGAATCTTGCGTTAAAATATCAACCTGAAATGGCTGTGTGGGATAAAGTTCGGTTACCCGTACTCTCCCTTCCAAATAATAGCTAATTTTATAATCAAGATTCTTTAATGCATTTAAAATTACATCTTCCGATCGCATAATAATACCTTCGGTTTGAATCTGATTCTGATTAAAAGGACGATAATTTACAGGAGAACCAGGCAGAGAAGTCATTTGTTGCTGCTGGTCGCTGTCTAGTTTTAGCGAAGCCGAAGTAATATAAATAGGGGTAATGCTCCGCACATAAAGCCAGGCCATTACAAAGCTGATCAATACTGTTCCGGCAACCCAATACCATCTACTCAAGAAAATCAATACGATTTTCCAATAGTTAATGGTCTGGCTGGCTAACTTTCTATTTTCGGTTGGTGTAGTGTTATCCATTAGCGGGTTAAGGTAAAGATTAATACAGCCAGATTGACTACCACCAGCAAGGGTTGTACAATGTTATTCACACTGGTTAGCTTTTCGCTCAATGCCGAGCTCTTGGTTTGTTGCAATACGATAATATCGTTATTTTGAAGAATCAGCTTTTTACTGGCTAAACTGTTAATGTCGTTTAAGTTAACGTAGATAATTTCAGGATGGCTTCTGTCGCCACGAATAATTTTTAGGGTCTTAGGATCAGCGGTTTTGTTAATACCCCCTGCTTCACCAATAATATCAATTAAGGTGGTATTTTCCCGCTCGAGTAAAAAATTCCCTTGTTTGCCAAACTCTCCTAATAAGGTCACTTTTAAGTTTACTACACTTAATTCGATAATGGGGTCGCGAAGCAGTTGTTTTGCATATAAATCCTGAATTTTAATGGCCGCATCCCGTCTGCTTAAACCGATCACATCCACCTTTCCTATAGCTGGCAGGTTAACTTTACCATCAATATCTACCGGATAAGAAAGTATATTATTTATGGAACCTCCTGCATTTTGGGAGTTGTTCGAACCTGATCCAGATGATGCAGTAGCCCCAAATTCTTTGTTCTGTACATTTCGGATGGCCAATTGATCATTCACCTTTATTTTATAATAGGCATCACTAATACCCTGATCGTTTACCACATACACCTGCTTAATGGTATCGGTAACGACATCACTTGGGGCGTTAAATAGACTATGCTCTTTTCTGGCGGCACAGCTGGCAAGGGCAATAGTAATAGATAAAATACAAAGAAATTTTAAAATTGCTTTTGTCGGGATCATATTTAATTCGGGATGTAGGATGTAAGCTTAGGGCTTACGTACAAAAATATGGGTTAAAGATGCTTAAAAAAAATTAAATTAGAATTAAGGCTCGTCGATTGCCTTTTATGTACCTAATGGGCTCACTTGATTTTTTTAATCATTAATTCCAGATATACTTTGTAAACAACACTTTCCGATTTTTAATTGTGCTGTTTTTAACTCATGATGAGGCGTGTCTGAATTCAAAGCCATTTTTTGTGTTGATATAAATCAACGTAAAAGTTTAACTGTGTAGTTTTGATACTACAGTTATAAGGTATATTTGTCCATATTTATTTAAGCTATAAAGCTGGTTTATTGTTTTTATGCTTATTTAAAAAGTCGCTATCCCTGTAAGTATAATTCAAGTTGCATATCGCCTGCAGGCGTGTTGTTATTCGGATTTGCCACTATTTTAAGGTTGTTAGGGGCTGTTATTAACCTAAAATGAATAACAACTTTAAGATAATTGGTGTATGAGGTGTTTAAGATTTTCTCTGCTGGCTGTATTTATTTGTTTTATAGGAAATGTTCAAGCTCAATCGGGTTGCATAAAATATTATGGGCCGGGATTCGAAGCAATTTATTACCCAACTAACTTAGGTACTACCGGTGTATTTGGCCCTGATTATGGAGGAAGTCCCCTTAGCATTCCTGCTGGTTGTTCTCCAACCGAACCAGCAAGCACACTCACAAGAGAATGTACTATAGGAGGGATTTACGGAGGCCTGCTCTTGCAAGATCATATTCGGTGTCCTATCGATGATTATGTACCTTTCTTAACATTGTTAGCCAGTTGTGCCGGAGCAATGTTTATCAGGAACAGGTTATGGTTTAGTGAAGGTGAATGAATATGAAATCGTTGATCGGTAAGTTTTGAATGCTGCACGTTTTCTTTTTGGTTAAAAGGTTAACAGGAGGTATGGCGTACTCATAATTGATACCGTAAATATTTTATTTGTATTATTTTATCTACATTTAAGTATTTTTGAGTTGCTTTTTTTAATCTTTGCGAGGTAATGCTCCCGAAGATGCTCAAGATCCTTTTATCCTTTTTAATTTCACTGGTCATTTCGCTGACTGCGGCTGCCCAGACAGGCTGTTTAGTGCTGAATTTTGATACCTATAATAAAGTTTTTAATAACCATGAAACGGCTACCCAATTTTATACCGGAGATGGGAATAACTTTGTATGGTGGGAAGGAGTATGTGGTCCACACACCTACTTGGCAACATCTGGCTCTCCGCAAGGTACCTGTACTTTAAATGGTTCTTCAAAAACTGGCCAGATTTACACCATTTCAACTACTTTTGAAGCGCCATGTGGTTTACCACTAGATGATCATGACATTTTCTTGTTAGCTTTTGCAGGGCTTTTAGGAGCCTGCATGCTGAGGAGTAAATGGAGGTTAAAATATCTGTCGTAGGCCAGGTCCACAATCTATAGATCTTTTTTCTTTTGTTGGTGCAATTAGCTTTTAATATGTTCAACAACCTTGCTTTGATTTTCACCTTTATCAAAGCATATTGTTTAGGGGCTTCGAAATTTTGGGTAAATTACTTAACGTTTATGTATTGCTTCTATAAAAAGAACGTTTGAGTGAGTCGAAATTTTAGCTCAAAATTTTTATTAACCTTGCGATTTCTACAGTTACTGTTGAAACTAATCTTTTAATAATCTCCTGTTCACTAAGCAATTTTCAATTTACTCGTTCATTTTGTTCATGATATTTATCAATAAGTTGATTTGTACTAACTAAAACGTTTTTTAACTGAAAATAGCGCTAATTGTAGTTTTAAATGAGATTTCTTATCATTTGTCATTAATTCTATTCCTTTAGTAGTGTTTTTTAATTGTCTTTTTTGAAAACCAAGCTGAAAACGCCATCGTATATAATTCATTTATTTTCAATATTTGTATTTATTGTAGTTTTTATAATACGTTTTTATGCGCTTCCTGTTCATTTTTACAGTCTGTTCAATAGGTCTTTTTTTTATGCACATACCCATAGCATCTTCACAATCAGGTTGCATTGATAATAATCATGGCGGCGATTATATTTATACCGTTATAATTTCAGGAACAGAGTATGATGGCAATAGCGCGAAGGTGCCGCATACTTATAACAGCACTACTGATTGCAATGCTGTAATTTTACCTTCTTCACCATATAGTAGCTGTACCATTACTAAAAATGGTATGCTTTATGGTACTGGATCTTTGGTTAATTATTCATTGGAAAATTGCCCTCTGGATGATTACAGTATTTTTTCGCTATGTCTATTAGGAGGAGCTGGATATTATTTAATTAAACGAAAACACTTAATACTTTGTTAAGATTTGTTTAACTCTTTAATGTATAAAGATTGCAACTGAGTTTAATAATTTACTACTAATGTAGTTTTTGTCTAATAGCCTAGACATAGATGGCACCTATTTATTGAACAAAAGGAACAACGAATCCATAATGCAAGCAAGCTAATTTTATATCGAATCAGTACCGATATGAAATGAAGGAATGTTTGCTAGCCATCATATTACTTTTTACTTTAAATCCTTTAAGTGTAACTGCTCAGGGAACAGTAGACGGCTGTTTGCTTTCTGATAATTTAGTTTACACAGACTATACTTCACTATTAGGTGCACGACTCTATAGTTCAACACCGACTACGTCTCTGTCGGCGAATTATTGTTCGTGGACAGCTTCCTCCACTGTTTCATGTAATGTGTGCTTTGGGGCTATAAATGCCCTTGCATTGTTATGTGTGGGTGGACCAGTGGTTGGTGGGCAACGAGGCGTTTATACCATGGTAGAGTGCAACCTCGATGACCATTCCTGGGTTTTAGGTGCAGCGGCAGGCCTATTTGGTCTCTTCATTATCAAAAGAAGAAATAAACTGTAAATCATCTTTGTGCGCTTGATAGAAAACCATTCGGCATATGTAAGGCTATTGTTTATCTTTACCCAATTTTTAAGCTTAAAAAGCCAAAGAATCCCGTTTGGTAAACATGAAAATATCCCTAATCACAGTCGTTTACAACGGCGAAGCCTTTTTGCAACAGTGTTTTAGTTCGGTAATGGCGCAAACTTATGCCGATATAGAATATATTGTGATTGATGGAGGATCGACAGACCGAACCCTGAATATTATTCAGGAAAACCAATCTGCCATTGATTATTTTATTTCAGAAAAGGATAAAGGTTTATATGATGCGATTAATAAAGGAATTAATAGGGCAACAGGAGAAGTAATCGGGATTTTAAATGCCGATGATTTATTTGCACATCCTGATGTATTGGCTTCAGTAGCCAAAACCTTTATCGATCAGCCAGAAATAGATGGACTTTATGGTGATCTGAATTATATCCATCCCACAACGCATAAAATTATCAGGACCTGGAAATCACGTCAAAACACAGCGGAAGATCTTAAAAAAGGCTGGATGCCCGCACACCCTACGCTGTATTTGAAAAGATCGTTGTTTGAAAAGAATGGAAATTATGCCTTAGATCTGGGCACGGCTGCCGATTACGAATTAATATTACGTTACTTTTATACCCATAAAATCGAAGCGGTTTATTTACCCATCTTAATGGTGAATATGCGCACAGGTGGTGTAAGTAACCAATCTTTAAGGGGCAGGATCTCTGCTTTTGTTAATGATTATAAAGCGCTGAAGAGAAACAGCATACCATACCCGCTTTTTGCCCTCATGAGGAAAAAGCTGAGTAAACTCAGTCAATTTTAAATCTTTCCTGATTAATTTGGCTACAGCTCCGGTTGAATCATTCTAAAACTGCTTCTCTTTGATTTATGTCATGTTAAACATTTATAAACGACAGTTTGTTATGGGGACATTACTTATATTTGTGTATCAAGTCATCCCGTTTTGCTTAAAGATATCCTGAATACCAATCCAAACTATTTCTGTATGGCCATATTTATTTTGGCCTTTTCTATCGTGGTGATCAGTATTCCAAGTGTAATCTATACCTCATTAAAATATGGCCTTTTTGATAAAAACGACCTGCATCGTAAAAACCATAAACGTAATATTTCACGCTTAGGTGGCCTGGCCATTGTAGGTAGTTTTACCGTAAGCATCTTGCTTTTTTCTGCCATTATTAATTTTAAAGAAGCTAATTTTTTAATTGCGTCGTGCATTATCCTTTCGGCGTTGGGGTTAAAAGACGATGTTTATGGTACCAATACCAGTACAAAATTTATTCTGCAGATTGTGGTGGCTTTTATTCTGGTTTTTTTTGGTGCTTTCCGTTTAACCAGCCTTTACGGTGTATTGGGCATAGGAGATATGTTACCTTTATGGGGAAGTCTTTTTTCAATTGCATTGATTATTTTCCTCAATAATGCATTCAATTTAATAGATGGTATTGACGGGTTGGCAGGTGGAATCGGCATTTTGACGAGCCTGGTTTTCGGTATTTTGTTTTCTTCTATGGGGCAGATAGCATATGCATTTATTGCCTTTGCCCTGGCGGGTGCCATAGCTGGTTTTTTAAAGTACAATTGGTTTCCAGCTAAAATATTTATGGGCGATACGGGTGCATTAATCATCGGACTTATTTCTGCTGCGCTGGCCATTAAATTTATAGAGCTTAATAAGTTCACCGGTGGGAGTAAGCCTGCTTTTTATTCTGCACCAGCCATAGCGGTAGCCATACTCATTGTGCCGGTTTTCGATTCTTTAAGGGTGTTCACTATTCGTATTTTAAAGGGCGGATCTCCGTTTAAGGGCGACCGTAACCATATTCACCACCGTTTAGAGCAGTTAGGCTTAAAGCCCAGCTGGATCGTAATTTCGACTGCGGGGTTTAATCTGGCTACGATAGCGGCTACCATTATTCTACAGCATCTTGGAAATTTTGTGCTGATTCTGCTTATTATTGGCCTCTGCATTGCCTTCAATAGCCTGCTCACCTTAAGTCTGCTTAAAAAGAAAGGCAGGTAGTCGTCTAATTGTTTCTGTATTGTGCAGATCAGAAGTTTCTAGCCCCGGTCGCAGCGGCATCCCCAAAGTGCAACGAAGGGATATAGCGGAGAACGGGAGCCAACACTAATAGTAGCTCAGTCTTTGCGCTTCAGAAAATAAATTTTATTTTTTTGTAAAGCAGGTGTTTGCCTATCGGTTACGGCAGTCCTTCTTTCCGCTCCTATCTTTTTGTGATGGTTAGTGAGATGTTTTTAGATTGGTAGAACAAAAAGGATAGCCGCTACAATAAGGTTTATTTAACGGAGGTTTGTGAAGCAAAACAAAGTAGTATTTCAACTATAAAATGGTGAGCAGTTTTGTGTTTGCCTCCTTGCAAATCAGAAATGCCTAGCCCCGGGCGCAGCGGCATCCCCAAAGCGTAGCGGAGGGATATAGCGAAGAACGGGAACCAACACTAATGGTAGCTCAGCCTTGGCGCTTCGAAAAAAAAAATATTTTTTTAAAAAACGCGTGTTTGTTACCCGGCTAACCTTCATCATTTTGTAAGAATATTAGCACATTTTTGGCCTTACAACCAAAAAGCATCATCCCTTTTCCATCTTATATAATCAGGTCTTTGCTTTGATAAATAAATACTAATTTTGCGCTCTAATTTTTATAATAACAATGAGGCTGGCAATAAATGGTTTTGGTAGAATAGGAAGAACATTTTTACGCTTGGCATTGGCTGAGGGATTTGAAGTAGTGGCCATTAACGACCTGGCAGAAGCCAAGACGATGGCTCACTTATTTAAATACGATACTGTTCATGGTGTTTTCGCGGGTAATGTTTCAGCAAAACCCGATGCCTTGGTGATCAATCAGCTTTCTATTCCGGTTTTCGCCATTAAAGATGCCGATGAATTACCCTGGTCGGCACTTAGGGTAGATCTGGTTATCGATTGTACAGGCAAAAATTTAACCAAATCGCTCGCTGAAAAACACATTACCTCAGGGGCTAAACAAGTGCTGATTTCAGCGCCGGCAGCCGAAGATATTCCGATGGTGGTATTGGGGGTAAACGATCATCAGATTGATTTAACCAGTGCTGTACTATCAAATGCGAGTTGTACTACAAACAATATTGCCCCGATGATTAAGATTTTGAACGATAACTGGGGGGTTGAGGAAGGTTATATTACCACCATCCATTCCATGACCGGCGATCAGAACCTGCATGATGCAAACCACAAAGATTTGCGCAGGGCAAGGGCAGCCTCATCTTCCATTATTCCAACCACAACTGGGGCAGCAAAAGCCATTACCCATATTTTTCCTGAACTGGATGGTCGTTTAGGTGGAGCAGGGATCAGGGTTCCGGTTTTAAACGGATCGTTGACCGATTTTACCTGCCTGCTCAAGAAAAAGACAACCATCGAAGAAATTAATGCTGCTTTTAAACACGCTGCCGAAAATGAATTAAAAGGCCTCCTGGAGTATACTGAAGATCCAATTGTATCTGTCGATATTATCGACAACCCGCATTCTTGTATTTTCGATTCGCTATTAACTTCTATTGTTGGCGATCTGGTTAAAGTGGTAGGCTGGTACGACAACGAATTTGGTTATAGCAGCCGTTTAATCGATGTGGTAAAGAAAATTGATCGATTGTAAAATATAAGGTTTTAAGTAATTTTAAAAAAGGTTTAGCTTTTGCTAAACCTTTTTGTGTTTTATTGGTTTTATCTGCCAATAGCTGGTCAGATTTTGCATTTCCTAAATGCAAGGACTTCAATCTGGACAGGAAGAAGAAAAGAGACTAAACGTGTAAACTGAATCGCTTGGAAACACAAAAAACACACCTTAAAGAGCGGAAGTCTTTTCTTCCCAAATTATTGCTCATCCTCTCACTAGCCGCACTGCTGGTTGCGGAAGGATATTTCGGACTGAGGCTGCACCAACTTTCCGATCAGCAGGAACGCATAAAGGAAGATTATTCCAATATCAATAACATTACCTACGGACTGTTTTCTGTGCAGCAATGGAAAGATAATGTTTCAAGGATTGTGCACCATCAGGTACGCAACCTGAAAATGACCAAAAAACAAAAGAAAATATTACAAACAGAAGTGCAAAATGTGCTGCTCGCCCTTATAGACAAAGCTGAGGCACTGGTTAATAAACCCAAAAAAACAATCAGTGGCAAGATTCAGAAATTTGCGATACGCAATTTTGTAAACTCCGACAGCATCAGGGCACAGGTGCCGGCTTTTGCCAAAAAGATTATTGCCGAGGTAGATAATCCCAAAAACAAGCGGCAACTGAGTAAAATGGCCATGGGCGAGTTTAACGAACTGGCCAATGAAGAAAAGCTCGATAGTGCATTTGTGGCCAACGGAGCTTCTGTAAGGGCATTGTACAAAAAATATCATGTAAGCTCTACCGATGCATTGAATAAAAACCTTGTTCAAACGTTATCCGAAATTCGTAGTAAAACCTACAGTTATTCATTTGGTATGCTGGCTTGCGTGGTGGTGGTGCTGGGTTTTTGGTGGGGGCTTCGCAAACGCCGTGATCTGCATACCACACTCTTTGTCATGTCGTTGCTCTTTGCATTTATCCTCCTGGCTGTCGGCCTCACCGCATCAATGATAGAGGTTGATGCCCGTATCCGTTCGCTGGATTTTGTGCTGCTCGGCGAGCATGTGGTTTTTAAAGATCAGGTGCTGTTTTTTCAGAGCAAAAGTATCATGGACGTGGTAAGCGTACTCATCAGTCAGCCTGGCATCGATTCTATCCTGGTCGGTGTGCTGATATTGGTTTTTAGTATTCTGTTTCCGGCAGTCAAGTTAAGTTCGACGGGAATACACCTCCTGGGGAATAAAAAGCTGGCCGAAAATAAGGTAATTAAATACTTCGCATTCCAATCGGGTAAGTGGAGTATGGCCGATGTTATTGTCATTGCCATACTCATGGCTTATATCGGGCTGAATGGCTTGCTCGAAGGGCAACTTCAGGCACTTAATATCAAAAACGATTCGCTTACCATTCTAACCACCAACAATACGGCATTGCAGCCCGGATATATCATATTCATCAGCTTTGTGTTATATGGCCTCATTCTCTCAACGATATTGAAGTTCATTACACCGCACGATGCCCATTAATCCAATTTAATTGCAGCTGTTTGATTCATTTTTTTATGGCAACAACAACACATAATCCTAAAAATACTCCGGCAAAAAAGAACTGGTTAGCACCTTTTGTGCTAATTACAGCACTTAGCCTGCTTTTAATTGGAGAAGCCTATTTCGGTTACCGCTTCCACCAGCTTTCTTACGAACAAAAACGGATTAAGGAAGATTACAGCCTATCGAACAACATTACCTTTGGCATCTTCTCGGTAGATCGATGGGGAGAGAAGATTTCGGCTGTGGTAGACCGACGGGTAAAAGGCTTCAAGTTAACTGCCAAACAGAAAATAGAGATGCGCAAGGGCATTGAAAAGGAGCTGCACGGATTGGTTAATCAAGCAGTTTCCGAAGTAACCAAGCCTCAGAAAACCCTTGGTGGCAAACTCAAAAAACTAGCCTTTAACAGCTTTGTAGACGTTGATGAACTCCATGCACAGGTGCCATCTTTCGCCAAAACTATTGTAACAAAGATCACAAGTCCGGCCAGTTTAAAGCGGCTCAAAAACGTTGCGGCGAGCAAAGTAGACGAGCTGGAAGAGCAAACCTACGATAGTACCGATACCACCATTACCACGGTAGAACATAATATTTATCAAAAGTACCATGTTGCCGGAGCAAGCGCTTACAATCGTTTGGTAGAGGCCAAACTTGCACAAATTAAACACGATACTTTTCAATGTGCATGGGCGATGCTGGCTTGCGTTGCCATTGCATTAATGCTCTGGCTCTTTTTAAGAAAACGGGTGCAATTGCACGTTCCATTGTTTGTGATGTCGCTGCTCTTTGCTGTTGTTTTGCTTACAGTAGGGGTTACCTCCCCAATTATTGAGGTTGATGCACGTATAAAAACATTAGAGTTTGCATTGTTGGGCGATAAAATCGCCTTCACTAATCAGGTGCTTTTTTTTCAGAGTAAAAGCATACTGGGCATTATCGGAACATTAATCGAACAGCCGAAACCAGATGCCGTGCTCGTTGGTGCATTGTTGCTCTTATTTGTTGTGGCATTGCCGCTACTCCGCATCGTGGCAAGAGGTGTACATGTATCCTGCGGACATCTTTTCGGAAGTCAGAAAGTATTGCGCTTTATGGCATTCGATCTCGGAAAATGGGATATGGCTGATGTAATGGTGGTGGGCATTGCAATGACCTATATCGGCTTAAACGGAATATTGAAAAGCCAGCTCTCCGGCCTGAACATCGAAAACGATACGCTAACCACTGTTACGGCCAATAATTCGGCACTGCAGCTCGGGTTCTTTGTGTTTGTGGCTTATGTGGTTTACGCAAAGGTATTGTCCTTTTTACTTAAGCGGATGGATGAGCGAAACGGCTCGTGTGAGTAGAAAGGGAATATGGTGCTTTCTTAAAAAAAAAAAACGTGATTATGCATTTGTCTAATCTTTTTTAGAAGCGCAGTGCCTGTGCAGCTATTCAAGTTTGTTCCCGTTCTCCGCTATATCCCTTCGCTGCGCTTTGGGGATGCCGCTTCGCCCGGGGCTAAACACTTCCTTTTTGCAAGCAAGCCGATGCAATTCGCCTATTTATTTGGTTGTAATGTAGTTCTGTTGTTTAACAGGCCTTTGTTCAATAAACCTTATTGAAGCGGCTATCCTTTTTGTTCCACCAGCCCACAATATTCCACTATACGATCACAAAAAGATAGGAGCGAAAAGAAGGACTGCCGTAACCGATTAGCACATCACTCGCTTTCCTAATAATGATATATGATCGATTGTTTTAATCTTTTTAGGAGCGCAGCGCCTGTACAGCTATTAAAGTTTGTTCCCGTTCTCCGCTATATCCCTTCGCTGCGCTTTGGGGATGCCGCCTCGCCCGGGGCTAAACACTTCTGATCTGCAAGGAAGCCGATGCAATTCGCCCGTTTATTTGGTTGTATTGTAGTTCTGTTGTTTATAAGCCCTTGTTCAATAAACCTTATTGAAGCGGCTATCCTTTTTGTTCCACCAGCCTACAACATTCCACTTAACGATCACAAAAAGATAGGAGCGGAAAGAAGGACTGCCATAACCGATTAGTACTTCACTCGCTTTCCTAATAATGATATATGATCCATCATTTTAATCTTTTTTGGAGCGCAGTACCTGTACAGTTATTCAAGTTTGTTCCCGGTCTCCGCTATATCCCTTGCTGCACTTTGGGATGCCGCTTCGCCCGGGGCTAAACACTTCCTTTTTGCAAGCAAGCCGATGCAATTCGCATGGTGATAATGTCGTTTTTCTCTTCCACAAGCCTTTGTTCAATAAACCTTATTGAAGCGGCTATCCTTTTTGTTCCACCAGCCTACAACATTCCGCTTAACCATCACAAAAAGATAGGAGCGAAAAGAAGGACTGCCATAACCGATTAGCACATCACTGGCTTTCCTAATAATGATATATGATCCATTGTTTTAATCTTTTAGGAGCGCAGTGCCTGTGCAGTTATTCAAGTTTGTTCCCGTTCTCCGCTATATCCCTCCGCTTCGCTTTGGGGATGCCGCTGCGCCAGGGGCTAAACGCTTCTGATCTGCAAGGGAATCGACACCAAGCTGTCCATTATCCCTTTCTTTTTAATTCAAACCTAACGGTAGCTAAAATGTTAGAACTTTCTGACGGATATTATTATTGGGTTTCAATTGCTTTATTAACTTTGCAAGCGTTGCGGCGCTATGTCTTCAGATATAGCTAATGATAAAAAAATATGGTGAAATTTATTCTTCCAGAAGAAGTACTGCCCTTAAGAAGCCTGGTTTTACGCAATGGCAAACCGTTCGAAGCATGTGTTTTTGAGGGCGATCTTGCCTACGATACTTTTCATCTTGGTTTTTTAAAAGATGGAGAAATAAAATCCATTGCTACTTTTATGCGGAACGATTTTTTTCCGGAAGAGGGAGAGGGCTATCAGCTAAGGGGCATGGCTACACATCCTGATGCCGTTGGCAATGGCTACGGCGCTGCATTGGTTACTTTTGCCATCGAATATTTAAAAGAATATAAAACCGATTATTTATGGTGTAATGCCCGTTCAACAGCGGCAGCTTTTTACAAGAAAATCGGCTTCACGACCGAATCGCCGGAATTTGATATCCCTGGCATCGGTTTCCATTACGAAATGAAATTAAACTTAAATCAAAAATAATTAACATGAATACAATTGACCAGTTTGACTTTAAAGATAAAAAAGCATTAATCAGGGTAGATTTTAATGTGCCTTTAGATGATGAATTTAAAATTACTGATGATAAAAGAATCAGGGCGGCTTTGCCAACCATTTCTAAAATCTTAAAAGATGGTGGTGCGGTTATTTTAATGTCTCACTTAGGTCGCCCGAAAGATGGCCCTACTGATAAATACTCTTTAAAACACATTTTATCTGATTTATCTGCACTTGTTGGTGTTGAAGTTAAATTTGCTGATGATTGTATTGGTGAAAGCGCCGTAAAACAGGCAGCCGATTTAAAATCTGGTGAAGTTTTATTGTTAGAAAACCTTCGTTTTTACAAAGAAGAAGAAAAAGGTGATGTTGCCTTTGCAGAGAAATTATCAAAATTAGGCGATGTTTATGTAAACGATGCCTTTGGTACGGCTCACCGTGCACATGCCTCCACTTCAATTATTGCCCAGTTTTTCCCGGATGCGAAATACTTCGGTTATTTAATGGCCTCGGAAGTTGAAAATGCCGAAAAAATATTAAACCACGCAGAAAGACCTTTTACAGCCATTATGGGTGGTGCTAAAGTATCTGATAAAATTCTTTTGATCGAGAAATTATTGGATAAAGTAGATAATCTGATTATTGGTGGTGGTATGGCTTACACCTTTGCCAAGGCACAAGGTGGAGAAATTGGTACCTCTTTATTAGAAGCCGATAAACAGGAACTTTCTTTAGAACTGATCGAAAAAGCAAAAGCAAAAGGGGTAAACCTGATTTTACCTGTTGATACGGTAATTGCAGATAAATTTGCAAACGATGCCGATAAAAAGGATGTAACATCAGGTCAGATTCCTGCAGATTGGATGGGATTGGATATAGGTCCGAAATCAGTGGCATTATTCCAGGATGTAATTAAAAACTCTAAAACTTTATTGTGGAATGGCCCAATGGGTGTTTTCGAAATGGAAAGTTTCCAGGTGGGTACTAAAGCTGTGGCTGAAGCTGTTGTGGCCGCAACTAAAGATAACGGTGCATTCTCATTGATTGGTGGTGGTGATTCAGCTGCAGCAATCGCAAAATTCGGTATGGAAGATGAAGTAAGCTACGTTTCTACAGGTGGCGGTGCTTTGCTTGAATATATGGAAGGTAAAGAATTGCCGGGTGTTAAAGCCATTAATGGATAAAATGTCATTCTTCACATAAACAGGGCCCTTGCAGATCAATTTGCAAGGGCTTTTGTTTTTAAAATTATTTTCAACACATACACCTTTTGCGCTTGGTGTCAACTCTGCTTTTTTACAAAGTCTTATTATTATTGTAGTGCAGTATATCTTGTAACGATACTGTTCAGCAGCCAAAAGGCACTTGCGCTTAAAACAAATAAGTCCTACCTTACTGGCAATTTACCTTGGTCTGTAACGTAGTGGTGGTCTTGGGTATAAAACATCAATTCATTATAAATCAAATTACAATATGAGAAAAGAAATCTTTTCGTTTGGTATAAGCTGCCTGCTCCTTGCTGCACCGTCTCTAAAAACATCAGCTGCAACAGTTACTAAAACTGATCACCTTCAATTGGCGGTTGAGCCTGCAGCACTGATCGGCCGTTGGGACATTACAGTCGATATCAACGGAAAACCGGCACCAGCATGGCTGGAAGTAAAACTGTCTGGTTATAAAACCTTAGTAGGATATTTTGTATCTACTGCCGGTAGTGCGCGTCCGGTAGCGGAAGTAAAGTTCGACAATGGAAAGTTTAGGTTCGAAATCCCGCCACAATGGGAAAACGGGTCATCGAATTTAATTATCGAGGGCACGGTAGCCGATGCAGGGATCCAGGGGACAATGACCAATTGCGATGGTAAACAATATAGCTGGAAAGGTGTTAAGGCACCTTACCTGAAAAGGACTACTGCACCAACCTGGGGCAAACCTGTTAATTTGTTCAATGGTAAAGACCTGTCAGGATGGAAAGCCAGCGGACAAAATCAATGGGTCGTAAAAAATGGCATTTTAACCAGTCCGAAAGCAGGTTCAAACCTCGTTACCGAAGAAAAGTATAATGATTTTAAGCTCCATGTCGAATTCAAATATGCTAAAGGAGGAAATAGCGGGGTATACTTAAGGGGCCGCTACGAGGTGCAGATTGAGGATAGCAAAAAAGATGCACACCCTAACAGCGTACTTTTTGGTGGTATTTACGGTTTTTTAACGGCCAATGAAATGGTTACCCTCGGCCCCGGCGAATGGCAAAGTTACGATATTACCCTCGTGGGACGTCTGGTAACTGTGGTAGCCAACGGCAAAACCATCATCAGTAACCAGGAAATTCCGGGCATAACGGGTGGCGCGCTGGATAGTAATGAAGGTGAGCCCGGACCTATTTACCTTCAGGGAGATCACGAACCGATTGAATACCGGAAAATCGTGATTACACCCGCAAAATAATGATGTACATTTCATCATGTTAGATGCTACTATCTGGCATGATGAACATTCAGTTATCATTTAATAAATTGTTTGATCAAGTTTTTTATTAAGTCCAAATAAAAAAATACAAATACAGGCAAACGTACATTATCATACTATGTTTCTACTGAAAATAACTTATCTACAGTGCTAAATAGTTGGCAAAAATGTATAAAAAGAAAATTTATTTGATTATAGCTTTTTTTGTTGTAATCATTTCTCTCCTCAATATAAAAGATTTTTACACGAAAATAGCCGTTCCGGTAGATGGTGCTAAACCGATCATCAATTGGAATCAGAAAAGTTTTTGGTATTACCCTTGGGGAGAATTAGGTAGCCACCGGGGCATTGATATTTTTGGCGAGTTGGATGCGCCAATTTTAAGCCCAGTCAGCGGTATCGTCATCAAAAGTGGGTTTAGTACCAATGGCGGTAATTATAATTATTTAGATCAAAAAGATTCTATCTCCATAATTGAAGAATCATTGCATCATATTTTAGGTAAAAAAGTTTTACCAAAGGAATATTATAATCAACCTTTGCAAATTATCATACCTGAAAATTTACAGCATACCGAAATCTTTATAGATGGAAAGAAGTGTATTCTTTTGCCCATAAATACAGATGTGAAACAGCTCATGAAAGGGATGGATATTTTTAAACCAATTACATTGGTAGAATTGGGGGATTTGAAATTAGATAATAAACTCATTTTTATTGAACTAATTTTCAGAGCCACTGGACATAATTTTTTATTAGAACTTAAAAAAGATAAAAGTGGAAGGTTCAAAATTATAAATGTACGTGAAAGAACAATATAAAATATAATGACCTTATTAATCTATTGGATTCGACCAATGTTTTTAATACTTACAAAAAGCGATGATAATAGCTTAAATACTCACCATAGAAAGAAATTGATTTAAAAAGATGAAAAATAGAATAATTTTTGTGGTAAATATTGTTTTTGTGCTTTTTCTTAGTAATTGTGCTATAAACAGAAATAATTATTCAGTAAGTAAATTCAAAACAACTTCTAATAAAATTATCATTACCGGATTAGTTTCAGATGGAAAAAGCAAAATAAGCTTGGGCGGCTCTGGAATTCAATCAACAAACTATGAGTTGTTAGGTAAGAGTGATTATCTAAGTGGAAAATATAAAATTGAGGTATCGAAAGGTACTTATATTTTTCGTGCAGTTGCAATCGGATATAATCAATTATCAACTAGAAAAATTACTATTGTCGAAGGAGATTCTTTAGTCATAAACTTTAGGTTAAAGGAATCACTTCAACAAACTGTAGATTAAACTATCTGAAACCAATCAAATACCGGAAAATCGTGATTACACCCGCAAAATAATGATCTAATTTTAGAGGCCTGGAAAAACCCAGGCCTTTTTTATGACCAAAGTTTCCAGTTTTCATGAGCTGGCCTGTAACTTTGAATGGTAAGCAATAAATAACATTAAATTTATAGCTAACGCTGTTTATTTGAGATTGAAAGATCTCCATTGCAAAAACTACTTTAGAATAAATGCTTAAAATAATTTTGTTATTCTATTATTAGTTATTAAATTAGTTTCTACGATTGCATAATCTATTAAATCCCTTTAATGGTAATGGCAATCTTTCTTTATCAGGTATTTCAACCTGAATCACATCCCAACTGAGGACGGAAGTCCAATCATCCCACATTTATATTGCTTTGGCCAGTGGGCCCGGAGCATGCTGTTTTTATATTTTATTATGCCGTAGCTGACCGAATGTTGGCTGTAGCAAATAATTTGTAGTAAACTGACAATTGATCGTGGAAGCCAGGAATTATTCCTGTTGCTTTCGCATTTGATAAGGTCAGCGTAGAAATTGATGCTGAAACTGTAGAAATCAATGCTGGAAAACTGATACAGGTGCGCGCATAGCGCATACCTGGCGGCTGGAAATTCGATGGAGCAACAGCGCATAAGCGTGATTAACAAAAGATAACCATTTATAAACCTTTATATAAAAATAGAATGATGACTCAGAAAGATGAAAATACTTAGCCCTGGCGATCATAACACTTCTAAAAATTCAGGCAAACAGACCTGCTTGAACCAAACAAGACCATTACCGAGATCCAATAATGTGAAAAAATTACGGCCTGACTGGCTGTAAACTGCTGGTTATAGCCTGATGTATTGTATGTGCCTCAATTCCTTTAAAGGACAGGAATACAATGCGATCAGTTGTTTTGCCAGTTGCTAAGAGATTTAGGTTACCAAACGAATTTCATCCAAATCTTATACGCTGCCAGTCAGTCCTCCTGAAAATATTAAAACATATAAAAATGAAAAATTACATTGCTGTACTGGCAATATTTATTCCATCACTAACTTTTGCGCAGGACAACCTGAAGCTTTGGTACAAGCAACCTGCCAAAGAATTTACAGAAGCTTTGCCGCTAGGCAATGGCAGGCTTGGTGCTATGGTATATGGCGGGGTAAAGCATGAATTGATCCAGTTGAATGAAGCTACTTTATGGTCGGGCGGCCCTATGCGTACCAATATGAACCCGGGAGCTTACGCCAACCTGCTGCTGGCACGCGAGGCCCTCTTGAAGAATGAGGATTATGCGGCGGGAGATCAATTAGCCAGAAACATGCAGGGCAATTACAGCGACTCCTATTTCCCTTTGGGCAATCTTTCCATCACGCAGGATCTCCCTGACAACGATCCATCTGCCTATTACCGCGACCTGGATATCAAAAATGCCATAACGACCACCAGGTTCACTATCGGTGGAATAACTTATACCCGGCAAATGATCAGCTCAGCACCCGACCAGGTAATGGTGATCCGCTTTACGGCAAGCAGGCCAGGCGCCCTAGGTTTTAAGCTGGCCACCAGCAATGTATTAAAGCACCAAAACGTAGCCATCTCCAATAATGGATTAGCCATGAGGGGCAAAGTACCTGCGCATATCCAACCCAATTATATCAATACCAAAAACCCGATTGAGTGGGACGACAGTCTGCATCAACGCGGCATGCGTTATGAACTATTGGTGAAAGCGATAAACAAAGGCGGCTCGGTAAGCACCGATACATCAGGCATCACTGTAAAAAATGCCGATGAGGTGCTGGTTTACCTTTCGGCAGCGACCAGTTTTAACGGCTTCGACAAAAGTCCGGTTACCCAAGGGAAGGACGAGAATAAACTCGCCACAAAGTACCTTGCCAAAGCATTGATGAAAGCATGGCCTGCTTTGCTGAGTGCGCATACAGCAGATTATCATCATTATTTTAACCGGGTAAACTTCAACCTGGCCGTTCCGGCAGATAATTCAAATGCCACGCTACCTACTAACGAACGCCTGATAAAATACACGAATGGTGTACAAGACCCATTGTTCGAAACATTATATTTTCAATACAACAGGTATTTGCTGATATCCTGTTCGCGGCCGGGTGGGATGCCAGCCAATTTACAGGGGATCTGGAACAAGGACCTCCGCCCCGCCTGGAGTGCAAATTATACCACCAACATTAATGTACAGATGAACTACTGGCCCGCAGAGGCAGCCAACCTGTCGGAAATGCAATTACCATTTATTGATTATATAAAAAATGCGGCCGTAACCGGCAAAATAACGGCTACCCAATATTACCATGCACGCGGATGGGCGGTGCATCACAACAGCGATATCTGGGCCATATCTAACCCGGTGGGCGAGGGTACAGGAGATCCAAGGTGGGCTAACTGGGCCATGGGTTCGCCATGGCTGTCGCAGCATTTATGGTGGCATTACCAGTTTACACAAGATAAAAACTACCTGCGCCAAACTGCTTATCCTTTGATGAAAAGTGCAGCACAGTTTTGTATGGACTGGCTGGTGCCTCATCAGGGTTACCTGGTAACGGCCCCCTCGGTATCGCCAGAGAATGCTTATCGTGATCAGAATGGAAAGGAGCAACATGTGTCTATCGCCACCACTATGGATATGTCTATCATCCGGGATCTGTTCACCAACGTTATTAGCGCTTCTAATATATTAGGTTATGATAAGGCTTTCCGCGATAGCATTATAGCTAAACAGGCTTTGCTTTATCCGCTGCACATCGGCAAAAAAGGCAATTTGCAGGAATGGTATAAAGATTATGAGGATATCGAACGGCAACACCGCCATGTATCGCACCTGTTTGGATTATTTCCCGGAGCCGAGATATCGCCTGTTAAAACACCCGAATTTACGGCAGCAGCCAAAAAAGCACTGGAGTTAAGAGGCGATGGCGGTACAGGCTGGAGCCTGGCCTGGAAGATTAACTTTTGGGCACGGTTGCTGGATGGTAACCACGCTTATAAAATGATACGTGCGGTGATACACCACATCAGCGGAGAAGGTGGATCCTATCCTAACCTGTTTGATTCATGTCCGCCATTCCAGATAGATGGCAACTTTGGCAGCTTATCCGGTATGTGCGAAATGCTGTTGCAGAGCCAGTCGGATGAGATTAATATGCTGCCCGCCCTGCCCGATGCCTGGGCTGAAGGCAATATTAGCGGACTAAAAGCGCGTGGCAATTTCACGGTGGATATGGATTGGAAAAATAAGCGGCTCGTGAGCGCTTCTGTATTATCAGGAGCGGGCGGCGCATGCCGAATCCGTACGGCCAACCCTGTTAAAGTTGCGGGTATTGCGGCCAAATCAACAAAAACTGCAAATGGCTATATCACTACGTTCACTTCAAAGAAAGGGCTAAACTATCGCATTACAGCAATTTAATTTGAATTAAAATAGATAAAAAACCATCACCTGCAACAGTTGACCAAATGTTATTTTCTCATACCATGAAAAGAAGTACAATGTTTAATTTCTGCAAGCGCATGCCTGTATTTACTTTGTTGTTTTTCAACTTAAGTGTAGCTGTTGAGCTGTATGCACAGGCACCTCTCACTCAAAAATCTTCTGCTGATATTTCGAACAAATTATCCTTAGCAGGAAATTGGCGGGTATTACTCGATCCGATGGATGAAGGAAAAAAAGCCATGTGGTTTTCAAAAGATATTGACACTATCCGTATAGAAAAATCCCTGGCAGAACGGTTTATCAAATATCATGGAGCAATTACACTCCCCGGATCACTTGAACAGGGCGGTTATGGAGAGCCTATAGGACAAGAGAATTTTAGCTTATTTGAACATAAACTCCCGGGTCCGCTGGCAAGATTAAACAGAACCCGTCGCTACACCGGTAAAGCCTGGTACCAGCGGTCGATAGTTGTTCCCGAATCGTGGAAAGGCAGCCAGTTGTCGGTTTCATTGGAAAGATGTATGTGGAATACCGAGTTATGGGTAGATGGCGCATCCTTTGGTTCACAATCGAGCCTCTTGTCACCTCACGATTATCAACTGGGGCAGTTGACTCCGGGCAGGCATACTATTTCCATCTGTATTGATAATGCAAGAATTTTTAACATAGGGGAATGGAGCCATGCCTATTCCGATGAAGTACAAACCATTTGGAACGGTATCATCGGCCGGATGGAAATGTCTGCACATAAAAGTATGGCTGTTGAAAGTATAAATGTTTATACCAATCCTGATCTAAAACAATTTGAGGTACATGTAAAAGCGCATAACTCGCTTGACAAAGGAGTAAACGCCAATATTGAACTGCGTATTTCAGGTTCTAAATCAAAGGATATCATCTATAGCATAAATCTTCAGCCACATTTAAAGAGCGGGGATACTACACTAAAAGTTGTTGTGCCCATCGCAAAGGGCTTTAAGTTATGGGATGAATTTCATCCGAATCTGTATATGGTGCAGGTCAGTCTGGCAGCAAAAAATATCAGGTGTGTGAGCACGCAGTTATTCGGCTTACGGTCATTTGAAACCAGGGGCGGCAATTTCGTGATCAATAAACAGCCTGTTTTTTTAAGGGGGACACACGATGAAGGCGCCTTTCCGCTAACCGGTTATCCCTCAACGGATAAAAAAGACTGGATTAGAATTATGGGGATCATCAAAAGTTACGGCTTGAACCATGTAAGGTTCCATTCTTTCACCCCGCCCGACGCAGCCTTTGCAGCGGCAGATGAGCTTGGAATCTATCTTCAATGCGAGCTGCCTTTGTTCAATATCAATGCGCCGCCTATCGGTAAAGATGCCGCCCGCGATCAATTCCTGAAAGATGAACTGAAGAGGATACTGATCACCTACGGAAACCACCCTTCTTTTTGCCTGATGAGCATGGGAAATGAATTAACCGGAGATTACGGGATATTGGATCGGCTGGTGGTTTATGGGAAAGCCATCGACAATAAACGTCATTTATATACCCGCACCACAAACCCAGAAGCTGGGGGTGCTTTAAAGCCGGGCCAGTTTGATCAATACCTTGCGCTTCATGCCGGATTGGAAAATGGAAGGCGGATAATGAAACGAGGCGAAGATGTTTTCGATCGTTCTGTCCCTCAATCATCTTCAGATTACCGAAATGCACTCTCTTACTTAACTATACCCTGCATTTCCCATGAGATAGGACAATGGTGTGTGTACCCTAACTATAATCAAATAAAAGATTATACGGGTATACTCCGTCCATTAAACCTGGAGTGGATGCGACAATCCATGCAGCAAAAAGGCCTGCTGCCATTAAATCAGGCTTTTTCGGCCGCATCGGGTAAGTTCGCCCTGTTACTTTACCGCGAAGAAATAGAACGTTCTTTGCGTACCCCGAATTATGGTGGCTTTCAACTCCTCGATCTGCATGATTATCCTGGACAGGGCACAGCACTTGTTGGGATTCTTGATGTTTTTTGGAAATCAAAAGGCATAATCTCACCTGCTGAATTCAGGCATTTCTGCTCGCCGGTTGTACCACTCTTGCGATTGGAAAAATATGTTTGGCTGAATACTGACACCATAAAGAGTGTGGTAGATTTTGCGAACTATTCAATGGAAAATATTACCCTCAAGCCCTATTATGTAGTTCTTGATCAGCAAAAGAAAATAATCGGACAAGGGCAGTTGCAAAACAAGCCCATTCTATCGGGTGGGTTAACACGGGTTGGAGCCGTTCATTATTCGCTAACAGGTGTAAAAAAAGCACAGCAACTAACCATTCAGATTCGTACCTCAAATGCAACAATTGTTAACGAATGGAATATTTGGGTTTATCCTTCAGATCAATCAGTATCGGTAACGGGTTTATCGGTAACCAGGCGGTTGGATGCTGCAGCCATGAAGCGTCTTGAAGATGGCCAAACGGTAGTTTTATTGCATCCTGAACTAAAACAGGCACAGGCAATACGATTCCCGACGCCGTTTTGGAATGTACTTCTTTTTTCAGCTCAACCTAAAACCTATGGGATATATTGTAAGCCTAAAAATCCTGTTTTTAATTATTTCCCAACCGCAGATCATTCCGAATGGCAATGGTGGAATTTAACCCATGCCGATGGCAGGACAGACAGTTTTAGTAATGGTGCAATGGTACTGGATGAACTTCCCCATGAGCTAAATCCATTGGTTTACGTGATTGACGATCCTACATTAAACAATAAACTGGCCCTTTTATTTGAGTGTAAGGTTAAGAAAGGCAAATTAATCGTCTGCTCACTCGATTTGCAAGGCAGACTTAAGCAGGATATTGTAGCCAAACAACTTTACAAAAGTATAATGATGTATGCACAGTCAGCGGCATTTAATCCCCCGGTGACCTTAACTAAAGCACAACTGGATTTAATATTGAAATGACAAGCGCTTTGCTAAACAGCTAATAAACAACTAACACAAATGAGTTGAAACACCAAAGGGATGTTGGGCAGCAGCAGTTTGAGAAGTTCTGAATGTTGCCCTCTCCCCTAGGTTGGGTAGGCCTGAGTGACTTATTTATAAACCAAGAATAAACCAAATAATAATAAACTAAAAATTAATGTATGGAGAAAAAATACAACAGACATGAAAAAGTGAGTCCGTTACAGGGTTAGCTCCGCAGGCCTTGAAAATCTTTCGTTTTTCCTGAAAAAATAGGTGACAAATAGCCTGAATGACGCTGTTGTATGCTGTTTTCAGGTTCTGAAAAGGCCTTAATTAAAAAAAATGATTACTGATTAAAAAAATTAATTATGAAAAAAAAATCTCAGACCGCACTCTTTTTTAGTGTTGTGGTTATAAATACTTTCATGGTATTTTTATATGGTGGTGCAGAAGCACGTGCGCCGATCCATATTGATGCTTTTCGAAATACTTTGGGATCTTATAGCCCTGGTGTATTGGATCATTCAAAAATGATCAGTCGGGAAATCCCAAAAGACAAAATAATCACCGGTAAAGTTACCGATGATAAAGCAAATCCACTTCCTGGAGTGGGGGTAACGCAGCGTGGCACAGGGAAGGGTACAGTTACCAATACAGATGGCAGCTATTCATTAACCGTATCGGGAGATGATGCGGTGCTCGTATTTTCCTATATGGGCTTTGATACACAAGAAATCCCTGTAGGTGGTCGAACAGTGATTGATGTGAAGATGCAATCAGATAACCGGGTACTTAATGAAGTGGTGGTGGTAGGATTTGGTACCCAGAAAAAAGTAAATTTGACTGGCGCCGTTGGAACCGTTAGTGGTAAGCAACTGGAAAACCGGCCCGTTATTAATGCCTTACAATCATTGCAGGGCATTGTACCGGGATTGAATATTACGCAATCAAACGGTGCATTTAATACACCGCCGTCTATCGATATTCGTGGAACCGGTAGTATTAGCTCGGCTTCGAGTGCAGCGCCGCTGGTTTTGATCGACGGTATGGATGGATCATTAACCGCACTTAACCCCGCAGATATAGATAATATATCCGTTTTGAAGGATGCTTCCGCCTCTTCTATATATGGCTCAAGGGCAGCCTTTGGCGTAATTTTAGTCACTACCAAAAAAGGAAAGATTGGTAAAGTATCAGTGAATTACAATGATAATTTCCGCTTTACGAGCCCTGTTACATTGCCAAAAACGGTCGACTCCTACACCTTTGCGCTGGTTTTTAATGAAGCCAGCAGAAATGGAAATTCTTCGGATATATTTCGGGCAGATCAATTGCTGCGTATACAGGATTATATGAGCGGCAAGATTACTACAGCTATTATTCCTAATCCAAATAACCCATCACAATGGGGTGATGGATACGCGTATGGCAACGATAATATTGATTATTTTAAGGTGGTTTATGCCAATTCTGCCTTTTCACAGGAACATAATTTAAGTTTAACCGGTGGCGATGCGAAAACCACCTATTACTTATCCGGAAACTATCTGGGCCAAAAGGGTTTGCTGGCCTTAAATCAAGATCTGTATAGCCGTTACAGCGTTACCGCCAAGATCAGTACAAAAATTTCTGATCATGTTACGGCTAACTACACTACCCGTAACGTACGCGAACAGATACAGCAGCCCAGTGCATTGGGCGGTGGGCTTTATGAGAGTTTGGCAAGACAAGGCTGGCCAACATTACCACTTTATGATCCCAATGGCTTTTTATTCGAATCTCCCTCATTTGCAGCACCCTTACTAAATGGAGGGTTATATAAACACCAGCAAGATCTGATGGTGCATCAATTGCAGTTAGTGGCAGAGCCAATAAAAGGCTGGAAAACCTTTGGGGAATTTAATTTCCGTACGATGAATTATTTTGATCATACCGATTATCTGCAAAGATATAACCATGATGTAGCGGGCAATGCCATCATTTATTCAACAGGTTCAAGCGTGAATGAAAAAGGATATAAAGAAGATTACCTGGAAAGTAATATTTATAGTTTTTATGAGAAGAATATTAAAAATCATTATTTCAAGATAACCTTAGGTGCACAAACGGAATCTTTCAAGTATCGCGATATATATGCTTCGAGAGATGGAGTTATTGTACCAGAGTCACCCACAATCAATACCACTTCGGGTTTAAGCTACACCGGATTGGTAATTCCTCCAAATGTTAGTGGCCAATATCAGAAATGGGGTACAGCCGGATATTTTGGACGGATCAATTACAGTTATGACAATAAGTATCTGTTCGAAGCAAACTTAAGATACGATGCTTCATCAAGGTTTCGTGAAGACAAACGCTGGGCTTATTTTCCTTCTTTTTCTGCAGGATGGAACGTAGCAAATGAAGATTTCTTTAAAGAGCATGCCAAATTTTTAAATACTTTTAAATTTAGGGCTTCGTACGGCAGTGTAGGCAACCAGAATACAAACCTCTTTTATCCAACCTATATTATCATGCCGGTAGGCACTGCTAATGGCAGTTGGTTAGTGAATGGCATACAGCCCAATACCGCGGGCGCTCCCAGACCTGTAAGTACAACGCTCACCTGGGAAACGGTTAGAACATTAAATTTAGGTATTGACTATGGATTTCTTAATAACCGGCTAACAGGTTCTTTCGATTGGTATAACCGCAAAACTTTAAACATGCTAGGCCCTGCAGTAGAATTGCCGGTGACTTTTGGTATTGAAGTACCTCCCACAAATAACACTGATTTAAAAACAGAAGGCTGGGAGTTAACGGTTGCCTGGGAAGACCGTACAAAGGGTGGACTTGGTTATGGTTTTAACCTTGGTTTATCTGATGATCAAACGACCGTCACCAGGTACCCCAATATTACTGGTACAACTAACACCTATATACCAGGGCAGAAAATCGGAAACATTTATGGTTTCACCACAATAGGAATAGCCAAAACCGAGGCAGAGATGGATGCACACCTGGCTAGCAGCAGCAATGGCCAAAGTTATTTTGGTTCTTCCTGGGGCGCCGGCGATATTATGTATGCCGATTACAACAACGATGGCAAAATAGACGCAGGCAATGGAACAATAGGCAATCTGGGCGATCGGCATGTTATTGGTAATACAACACCACGTTATAAGATTGGATTTAATATGCATTTTGACTACAAGGGTTTTGATATGAGCGCCTTTTTTCAAGGGGTATTAAAACAGGATTTCTGGCCTGGTGGTACTAATATTGACAATTATTATTATTGGGGAATCACGGATAATGTATACTATTCTACAGTTCTTGAAGGAGAGCAACTAGATTATTTCCGTGCTGATCCTAATAACCCTTTAGGCCAAAATTTAGATGCTCATTTTCCGAGACCAGTGTTTGGCACAAATAAAAACCACAATATGCAAACCGCTTATCTACTTAATGGCGCCTATTTGAGGTTGAAGAATCTTCAGCTGGGATATAGTTTATCGCCATCATTAACCAAACGTATCGGCCTGCAAAAATTGCGAGTGTACGTTTCAGGTGATAACCTGTTTACCTTAACCAAAGTTCCGTCCCAGTTTGATCCCGAAACTATAAACGGAGGTGCAAAGGACACGCCCAGAGCGAGAGGAAACGCATATCCGTTAACAAAAGTTATCTCCTTCGGTTTAAATGTTACATTTTAAATAAATAAGAAATGAAGAATTTAAGAAATAAAAACTATGCCTGGTTTATCATCATTGCGTTAGCTGTGTTAATAATTCCATCGTGTAAAAAGAATTTACTTGATGTAACTCCCCCCTCTGATATTACACCGGATGATTATTTAATTGAGGAATCCCAACTGGGCGCTTATGCCATTGCCCGTTATGGTATGCTACCATCGCACGCGCAGGTGGGTAATTATACTTTTGGAACTTTTTCACTTGATCAGGCAACCGACAACCAGGTGGGCACTTCTCAGGACAACAGATTTGCACCTGGTTTAGTGAAAGTTCCTTCAGGTTTGGATGGCAACTGGAACTTTACTGATATATTCCAGTGCAATTACTTCCTTCAAACGGTTATACCGCGTTGGAAAGCCGGAAAAATAACCGGCAGCCAAAACAATATAAACCAGTTCATTGGAGAAATGTATTTTTTACGGGCTTTCGCCTATTTTAGCAAGCTGCGGAATTTAGGCGATTTTCCCATTATAAAGACAATATTTCCCGATGATAGCCAGATATTAACGGAGGCTAGCAAACGCGCGCCACGTTCGGAAGTTGCCCGCTTTATTTTGTCGGACCTTGATTCTGCAGCAATGTTGATGCAGCCTCAGTACAATGCCGCAAAAAACAGACTTTCCAGAAATTGCGCATTACTGCTCAAATCTCGCGTAGCCTTGTACGAAGGCACATGGCTTAAATATTTTAAAGGTACAGCATTTGTGCCAAACGGTCCAAACTGGCCAGGCGCAGCAAAGGCTTATAACGCCAACTACCAGTTTAAATCAGGAAGCATAGACAATGAGATTCAATATTTTCTGGGAGAAGCCATGACCTCGGCAAAAGGAGTTGCTGATGCGGTAACGCTGGTAACAAACACCGGAACCATCGTTTCTCCCAATAATGAAAATCCATATTTTAGCATGTTTGGTGCGCTGGACATGTCGGGTTATAGCGAAGTGCTGTTGTGGCGGCAGGCAACAAACGCTGTAGGGACACATAACGTACCGGTATATGCGCAATTGGGCAACAATGCAATTGGCCTGACGCGCAGTATGGTAGAAAGTTTTCTGATGGCCAATGGATTACCAATTTATGCCCCTGGAAGCGGTTGGGCCGGTGATGACTATATTACCAATCAGCGAACAAACCGTGATGGCCGTTTAAATCTTTTCTTAAAAGAGCCTGGACAGTTAAATGTGTTGATAAACAAAGGCAAAGGGAGTCACGAAACCGATGTTGAACCTACCCCTTTGATATATGCTTCGAACGCAGAACAAAGGTATACTACCGGTTACACCATCAGGAAAGGTATAAGTTATGATGGAGCCCAGGCAAATAATGGTGGAGGTTATACCGGCAGTATTGTTTTTAGGGCTGTTGAAGCTTATCTGAATTATATAGAGGCCTGCTATGAAAAAAACGGATCTTTGGATGCAAGCGCTACAAGTTATTGGCAGAAAATCAGGGCAAGAGCCCAGGTTAACCCTGATTTTAATATCACTATCGCAGCGACCGATATGTCTAAAGAAAAATTAGATTGGGGGGCATATTCGGCCGGTCAGTTAATTTCGCCGACATTATATAATATTCGCCGTGAACGACGTGATGAGCTAATGGCAGAAGGCTTAAGGTACATGGACCTGAGGCGCTGGAGAGCTATGGACCAAATGATTACTACGCCAGCCCATATTGAGGGATTTAAACTATGGGGACCTATGCAGAACTGGTACACCCCTAAGCAAATCGTTTATGGGCTTCAAATAGTGACGCAGTTGTTTCTGACCCCGCATTGAGTGTTTATTTAAGGCCGTTTGAAGTAAAAAGTAATGCCGATTCTTATAAGGGGGTGCGTTGGGCAATGGCACATTATTTAAGCCCTATCGGTATTCAAAATTTTTCCATTACTGCAAACGGCGGAGATTTAGCCTCATCTCCCATTTATCAAAATCCTGGTTGGCCACTTAGCGGGGGGGGCTCTCCAATCGGATATTAAAAAAATCATCATTACATCGGCAAAATGATAATGATTGATAATGGGCCTGGGTTTACCCGGGCCTTTTTATTATGGCTTTAATTCGGGGGCGCTCCAATTGACAATATATCGTTTAAATGAGTTAATAAACTGTTATTATATTTGTTTGGTATTGATGAAAATTGTTGATGTTAAGAAGACGAAGGTCTGCTCATTAATCATTAGTTAAAATCCATTTAAAAACATCCCTATGAAGACATTCATTAAAATATTTTCTTTAGCCGTGTTAATAAGCTTTTCCTGCTTAACCCTTTATTCCCAGAATAAACAGGTGAAAACCAAACCCAACATCCTGCTCATTTTTGCTGATGATCTTGGATATATGGATTGTGGCTTTACCGGCAGTAAGCTTATGGAAACACCAAATATTGATGCGCTTTCGAAAAAGGGAATGGTATTTAATAATGCTTACGCTGGCGCAGGCAACTGTGCACCCAGCCGTGCTTCGTTAATAAGTGGTCATTATACGCCCAGACATGGCGTTTACGCAGTAGGAAGTACCACCAGAGGTCCTGTAGATCAGATGAGGCTGGTTCCGGTACGCAATAATACGGAGCTGAACCCCACATTTGTAACCATAGCCGAGGGATTAAAAGGGCAGGGCTATGCTACAGCTATTTTTGGTAAGTGGCACCTGGGCGAAACGCAGGAAACTCAACCGGAAGCACAAGGCTTTGATCAGTATTTCCGTGGACCAAAAACCAATATGGGAACCGACGGGCAGATTGATCCAAAAGGGGTGTCTACCTTAACTGATGAGGCCATCAGGTTTATGCAAACCAAACGGGAAAAACCTTTTTTCGCTTACCTTGCGCATAATGCCATTCATTCTAAACTGGAGGCAAAACCAGAAACGATAGAGAAATTTAAGCAAAAAGGTTTAAAAGGCAACATGGCACTCTATGCCGCCTGCACCTACGATTTTGATGCCAGCATCGGGGTATTGATGGATTTTATGAAAAAATCAGGGCTCGATAAAAATACCCTGATTATTTTTACAAGCGATAATGGTGCTACACAACAATCTTCGCAAGAACCTTTAAGAGGGAATAAAGGATCCTATTACGAAGGAGGAATAAGAGAGCCTTTTATCGCTTACTGGCCCGGTCACATCAAACCGGCAGCTGTAAATTCTGCACCAATTATCAATTTAGATTTTTACCCTACTTTTATGGCCATCGCTGGCAACAATACATTCAAAGGTGATGGTGAAGACCTGAGTCCGCTTTTATTTGGGCATAAAACAGAAACAAGCAGAAAGGCTATATATTGGTATTTTCCTGGATACCTCGATAATCCGGTAATCAGAGGGCGCGATAAAGTATTTAGAACTCGGCCCGTTGCGGTAATTAGAAAAGGCGATTTTAAATTGCACCTCTACCTCGAAGAGTGGTTGTTGGATGGAGGAAAAGCCAAAATTAACAGTAACCATGCCGTAGAATTATATAATATCAAAACAGACGAGGGCGAACACAATAACCTGGCGGATGCTGACCTGAAAAAAAGAGATGAACTATTGGATGATCTTTTAAGCTGGATGAAGAAAACCAAAGCGCCACTCCCAACCAAAATTACCGCGACCAATAAACCTGTTGAGGGCTCGGTAGCTGGCGAAAACTAGCAATGAAACTGAAATGAATAGCTTGATCTGGGGTAACCTGGTGCGTTATTCCATATTACGATATGTTGTCAGATCTTTCCATCTGACAACATTATATAAATTCCTTTTAGAAAACCTCAAAACCTGTATTGAGCAATAGCATATAAACTGCCAGATAACAGACCATAAATGCGGTTGATAATGCGAAGTAGCGGGTTACCTTGTGGCTTCCTTTTTTAAATGGAAGGAGGAACAGGATATTGAATATTTCTGACAACAATGCACATATAAAATTCAAACAGACCATCACGCAGCTAAAAGCCACTACAAAAATAGCAGGTTGGATAATGATTCCGGAAGGAAGGCCGTAGAGTGCACCCATCATAAAACTGAGGGGAAGGATAATCAAAGCATATTTCAATCCCGATTTAAACTGCAAAAGAAAATACCTGCCTAATTTCGGAAGTGGTGTTTTAATTTTCACTGGTTTTAATTCCTTTTCAACTATTGGAGTTTCCAATGCCTCATTCAATACGGCTTCACTGGTTTTTCGTTTTTTACCTCTCTTTTGTTTCTTATAACGTGGCCACCAAATGATAAAACCTGTAATAAAGAGGGCCAAAGGTATTAATCCGGCAATAATGGCGATAACCTGTGTCGGCCTGCCACCAAAGCTTCCATAATGGATGGGTGTTAACCAGCTGAGATAAGCATTGCCAACATTTGGGAAATCCTTCCGGCTGTTCAGTAACACTTTGCCCGTATATTGATCAACAATAAGCATTTCTCTTTTTCCAACCTTAGGTAGGTTTCCGCTCACTACATCCAAACGATAAGTTCCCATTTTATCGGCCGGAAAGGCAATCCCGCCAATATAACCGTTTGGCATTTTTTCTTTGGCTGCGGCAACAACCTGTTTAAGCGGAAGTGGCACAGCCTGTGCATGCCATGCCGATTTTGCCCCTAACAATTTGGCAACTCCTTGCGGCGACTTCCCGCTAAGCACGAACAACAGTGGAATAATAAGTGTAGAAAAAGTAATCGAAAAACCGGTAAGACTCAGTATTGCCACAATGGGAGAGGAGTAAAAACCGAGTGAATTGTGCCAGTCGTAATTTTGCCGCTTAAGTGATCCGCTAAACCTTACGGTAAGTACCGATTTTAACTGTTTCCATTTCTTAGGGATCCATAAACGTAAACCTGAAATGGTTAAAATTAAAAGACAGAGTGAAGCTAAACCACAAATGTAACGTCCCGCAACAGGAATAAGCAAAGTCCGGTGCAGTTCGGTAACTATATGAATAAAAGAACTGGTGTGTATTCTTTTGCCAGTTGTTTTTCCTGTATAGGGATTAATAAAGGTTTCTCCGCCAGTTTTTAAATTCAGAACGCTATACGCTTCATTAGGATTTTTGAAGTTATTGAGCATCAGGTAATCGATTTTTAACCTGGGGTAATTCTTCTTAATTAAAGGCACGATCTCCTCAACAGGCAACTTTTGTTTCTGTGCAATCACCTCGAACAGCTTAGGGTTTAGTGCACGGTCTATCTCATCCTGAAAAACCAGGATACTGCCGGTAACACCAACAAAAGCAACAATTGCCCCGGCAATAATACCAAGATAAAGATGCCATTTACCAAACCACCTTTTTTGATGTTTTGCCCAGTTTGGCCTTCGAGGAGTATGTTCAGATTTCATTTTTTTAGCTTGGTTTCCTACCCGGGTATCACGATAGGGAATTTGGTTTACGCTTACAAAGAAATTGTTTTAATTGCTTTCATCCAAATTATATTTAATAAGTCTAAATAATAATTCATCAGATATTCTCGAAATGGAAATTGCTATCGCTTTTTAATTCAATACGTCTGGCTTATACGCTCAATAGTTGATTAGAATGGGAAATCGAAATTTTAGCGTATGGCCCCTGCTGCGGGTTTAATTGATGATTCAGGTCATTTTATCCGTAGGAACAAGGGGAAAAGAGGGCAAAAAAAACATTGTAAACGATCAAATTAGTGGTAGTTGCGGCTAGGTATTCTTCTGAGATTTATCCTAATAGCATGGATGGTTTGGTTGGGCTCCAAACCATCCGGCAAAAAACCAAACAAGAAAACTAACCAACCAAAGAATTAGATTATGAAACAGGTATTACAAATGCACTTACGGGTGCTCGGAATCGTCTTCATTTTACTGCAGTCCTATCATGTTTTTGCTCAGGTAAAAATATCGGGAACGGTAGTAGATGCAGAAGGAAAGATCCCATTGGCGGCTGCCACAATTTCCGTTACAGGGAGCGCTGCATCCTCGGTAAAGGCAGACGAGTCGGGTAAATTTACAATTGCTGTACCCAGTGGCGCGATGCTAAGGGTTACCATGACCGGCTATAAAGCGATAACTGTTGTGCCTAAACAGGGAATAGTAATAGAAATGGTCTCTACTGCGATCAATTTAAACGAAACGGTGATTGTCGGTTACACCAAGCAAAAGAAAGAACTTTTGAGCGGGTCTGTCGCTTCTGTTAAATTTAAAGAGACAGACACCGAAATCCCGACTACATCAGTGGGTAACTTATTGGCAGGTAGAATGCCGGGCTTATATGTCTCCACGCCTAGTGGGATACCAGGAGCACAGCCCAGCATTCGCATCAGAACGCCAAGCTCATGGAATACAGCGCCGGTTTTATATGTAATTGACGGAAAAGTAACCAGTGATGCGGCAGAATTCAACAATTTAAGCCCTAATGAAATTGAAGATGTAACCATTTTAAAAGACGCGGCGACTACAGCTGCTTATGGTGCCCGTGCAGGCGGGGGAGTGATGTTGATTACCACCAAACGTGGTAAGGCCGGAAAAGCATCTGTAAACTATTCGGTGAACACCGGAAAAGATGTCCGTGGAAATAACATGGAGCTAACCAGTATCATGGAGTGGGGAGCGATTCAAAACAGAATTTGGGGCGAAGCTGGCGGACCGGCAAATACTCCCTGGACTGCGGATGCAAAAGCATACTTTCAGGATGCGGATTTTGGTGGCGGCAAGGGCTACGGGTTTAATGCCTTAAAAGATGTTTATGTCGATCCCTCTATTACTACGCATAATTTAAGTGCTTCGGGCGGGACAGATAAACTTCAGTATTTTATCGGCGGCTCTTATGTAAACCAGGAAACTTTTATCAAAAACACCAACGAAAAAAAGTACAACGTCAGGGCAAATATAACGGCTAACCTGACCAAAGATGTAACGGTTTTCGCTGGCTTTAGCATAAACAATAATAAATTTAATGCCCCTCAGGGCGATTGGTCGGGAGATATGTTTCCTAAACTTTTGGTATGGCAGCCATATATGCCATCCTTTACGGCTTCAGGCGACCCAGTGTATTACTTCTGGATTACCAATAAACCAGGCGAAGCGCAAGGACTGGCAGGTTACAATAAGTCAGAGGCCATCAAATCTGTTGCGAATTTAAATTTAACGTATAAAGCCCCGTTTTTGGAAGGATTAAGTGCTAAAGTGGGCTATATAAAAAGCTTTACGAACACCAATCAAAAAATATATTCACATCCTTTTACCTATTACGAACTGAAACAGATTACACCAGTTATCTGGGATTTAAATACTGTTGTAGGGAAAAGTCTTACACAACATTCGAATTCTATAGAAAAACTATCTGCCTGGAACCAGGAGGAGCAATTGAACTTTCAGTTAAACTTTGAACGAAATTTTGGCAAACATCACGTAAACGCGGCACTGGTGTACGAACGTCAGGAACGTTCCGGCGACGGTATTGATGCGACCATCAATGGTTTTCCTATTTATACAACTGACCAGTGGTGGGCCTCTACCGGAGGAGCAGGTGTGGTCAACGGTACGGCAACAAAAAGTATCAGCAACACCTATGGTTTCGAGGTAACAACTGGTCGTAAATCGTATGTTGGACAATTTGCTTATGATTATGGAGATAAGTATATCGCTACTTTCACCTATCGTTATGATGGTTCGGTAATTTTTGCCCCGGATAAACGTTGGGGATTCTTCCCTGCCGGTTCTGCAGCCTGGGTGATCTCTAAAGAAAACTTCTTTAGAAATGTAAAAGGAATTGAATCATTAAAATTAAAGGCTTCTTTCGGAATAACAGGTAATGATAACGTTGCACGCTGGCAATATGAAGATAAATATGTTCCGGGAGGCAGTGCATTTTTTGGCGAATCGCCTGCACTTAACCCTGGGATACGATATGATGTATTGCCCAATCCCGACATTACCTGGGAAAAATACCAGAACAAGAATATAGGGATCGATATCAGTTTCTTAAAACATTTTACGGCCTCAGCTGAGTATTGGCATAACCTTACCTACGATATCCTGGCTGCAAAGATCCAGTCTACCCCACCAACCTTTAGCCGCCCATTACCATCTGTGAATTACGGTAAAATGAAAGCTAACGGTATTGATATCGGCCTGAACTACAACAACAGGGTTGGCGAATTTAATTATAGCGTAGGTGCGAATTTCACTTATGGCGATTCATGGTATGTGATGAGGGATCAGAATGTAACTTACGATTATCAGGATATACTCAAAGAGGGACGTTCTGCGAATATGATTACTGGTTACACTGTTGATAAGATGCTCAGGTCGCAGGCGGATGTGGATGCTTTATTGGCGGCTAAACCTGGATATACTTTCAATGGCATTGCGCCTAAACCCGGACAGCTGGCCTACGTGGATTTTAATGGTGACAATAAAATCAACGACAATGACATTACCGTGCTAAACAATAGCAATAATGCCAAAGTAGTCGGTTTAAATTTAAGTGCAGAGTGGAAGGGAATAAGTGTGAATGCCAATTTCAACGGTTCGTTCGGTTATAAAAAATCTTTCAATGACTTATCCGGAGGAGTAGAATGGAACAGGATGTGGCGTCCTTGGTACGATGAGTCATGGAGCCCGGAAAATCCTGATAACTCCTGGTTGCCTTATCGCTACAGTGCAAATGATGCCGTAAGAGGTGTTAATACAGCAGGAAGTAATTTCTGGCTGGCAGATGCAAGTTTTCTACGCCTGAAGTTTTTGAATGTTGCTTATAATGTTCCGCAAAAATTATATAAAAAATACGTAAACAACATTCGTTTTTATGTATCCGGATCTAATCTTTTTGTGATCAGCAAATTCAACAAAAAATTCTATGATCCTGAAATGGGTGGAGGTACGGCTTTCCCAATTGTTAAATCCTACAATGCCGGTCTAAGCGTAACGTTCTAAATTTTAACATTAAAAGGAAATCAAAATGAAATATCTAAATCAAAATAAATTTATCCTTTATATCGCCCTGATTATTGCCCTGGGCTCGTCTTGTAAAAAAGGATTGGATTATGAAAACACAGGAGCGATAAATCCAAAGAATGTATGGACAGATTCTGTTTTAATCAAGTCCTATTTGAACGATGTATACAGCGGCCTTATGCCCGGATGGCCGCTTGGAAGTGGTGCGAATGCTGATGAGGGCATTAATGCATCAGGAGGGAACTTGAGTGGTTTCCAGCGGGGTATCGTCGATTTAGTAGCAAATGCGACCAATCTCAATTATACGAATATTGATAAAACCAATTATTTTATGGATCAGGTGAGGGATTTGCCTGAATCGGTAATCAACCCAAATACCAAAAACAGGTTAATCGGCGAGGCTAAATTTTGGCGTGCCTGGACTTACTGGGGGATGGTCAGCTCGGTAGGTGGGGTACCATTGATCTTAAAGACGCAAAACGGGAACGATGTAAACTCGCTGAAAGTAGCACGGAGCAAAACATCTGAATGCGTTGCACAGATTATAAAGGATCTGGATGAGGCGGCTGCCGTTTTGCCTCCCAACTACAGTGGAGTTGATTACGGCAGGATTAACCGCGCTGCTGCGCTTGGTTTTAAAGCAAGGGTACTTTTATGGTATGCCAGTCCATTATTTAACCCTTCAAACGATCAGGTCAGGTGGGCAAATGCCTATAATGCTGCCAAAGCCGCTGTACAGGCTGCAGATGCAGCGGGTTTTGGTTTGTTTGCCGACTACAAGTTAATCTGGTATTCGAGGAACAAAGAGCATATTATGACCAGGCAATACTATTATCCGGATAGTTACATGAACTTTAACGCCATCAGGCCCCTTCCTTTTACAAATGGAAATACCAATACCGATCAACCCATATTACCTCTACTGATCGCTTATCCAAAACGTGATGGTAGCCCTATGCAGTTTGATAAAAACCAATTATCTAATGCAGCTTATAATCAGCAGTTTCTAACTGATTTTTACACCAACCGCGACGACCGGTTTTATGCAACCATTTGGTGTGGTGGTACAGTGTACCCAACGCCTGATGTGAATACAATAGGTATGACCGCGCCAAGATCCCGTACTTACTGGCAAGCCTGGACCTGGAAAGCATCGGCAACGCCCAGCACTGTGCTCCCGGAGAAAAATACGACCTTATTCTCGGGTATTTCTCCGCTTGTTCAAAATGGAGATGAAAATGGCGTAACAGGTTTTTTTCAGCGTAAAGGTTTAGATACACTTATAGACAGGGCAGCGCTTGTAGGCGTAGCAGCCGGTGCTAAAAGCTGGTTCTCGCCTATGCGTTATGCTGAACTTCTCTTAATGCTTGCCGAAACTGCAAACGAAACAGGTAACAGTAACGAGGCCGTAACGGCTTTATCTTCCATCCGTAAACGTGCGGGTATTGCCGCTGGCGTATCCGGGAAATATGGCATTACAGCAACTTCACAGCCCGATCTTCGTACAGCGATCATGAACGAACGCCAGGTGGAACTCGCTTTTGAAGGTTTTAGATTTAACGATTTAAGAAGGTGGAGACGTTACGATATCCTGAATACCCAGACCACCAGGAGAGGTTTATTCCTGATGCTGAATAAAGGTGAAGCTTTGCCTGGAAATACAGACAACATTATGACTGCTGCGGTAAGGGCTAAATTCTCTGCAGTGATCGTAGAAAATCTGGATAAGACGGCCTCGGCTAATCAGACTTATAACCTTGATCTTAATCATTGGTTTAATGCTTTGCACCCAACGCAGATATCTGCTGAACCTGATCAGTTGCCACAGAACAAAGAATGGGGCGGCCCTTTTGACCCGCTACAATAAAATACAAATAATCAAGTAGGCGGATAAAGAAAGTTCGCCTACTTTTATACAACACAACACAAACACACAAATAGATACCTGAAATGCAAAATAATTCTTTAAATATCGCCGCAAAAGCTACTGTATTGCTAATGGTGATCACCTGCTGGTTTTCGGTGAAGGGATATAGCCAGACCGAGTTTTCGACTGATTATTTTAAAATCAGGGTGGATAACAAAGGTTTCGTCACCAGCATGAAAAATAAGACTAAAGCCCCTTACCGGGAGTTTAGTCCTGCTGACAAACCTTCACCTCTACTAAGTTTATATAGTGATACCAAAAAAAAATACTTTGAACCCACTAAAGCGGTTTATATAAAAGATAAAAAAACACTCGCACTATATTATGCCAATGGTTCGGTGGCAAACGTTAAACTGGAGCCTAAGGCGAAATATTTTAAATTAACCTTGCTCTCACTCACTAACCGAAAAGGTATCGATGTGATTGAATGGGGGCCATTACACACTCAGATCAATAATCTATTAGGCGAAATCATCGGTGTAGCCAGGGATACAAGTGCTGCCGTAAACTACTCTATTGGTATGATGGCATTAAATGATAATACCTTGGGTGGAAAAGCGGAAACCATTGGCGATGCTGCACCGTTTCAATACATTGTTCATACTCCTGATGCTAAGCGTTTTCCTTTGCCCTCGAACCTGCATGAAGGTCAGGTATTTACATTGGGCGGAAACGGGGTCAGCGATGTTGCTTTTTATGCACATAAAGAACCCTGGTACCGCATCATGTATGGTAATGCGGCAACTGTAGATAAAAACGGGAGGATATCACTCGCTTATCAGTCAAGAGACCGTGGTTTTGAAAGAGAGGTTTACTTTTCGCTCATTCCTAATATGGCTGCGAACACGCCCAACCATTTACAGGTACAACCGTTACCAGGTGTAGATTATATCGGATCATCGGTCGCCTTGTGGGGAAGCCCTGACAGTACGGCTTTGCTGGATGTGATCCAGGATATTGTCCTGAAGGAAAAGCTCCCGCATCCAACCATTAATGGAAAATGGATAAAAGACCCGGCTGCATTTGTTCCTGACCTCCTAACAAGTGGTAATTTAAATGATAGCACCATTTCTTATACATCCAGATTGGGCTTTAAAACCATAAGTTTATACGATCAGGGCTTCTTAAGAGCCGACCGAGGCAATAACGGTTATATCGACGGAAAGAATTTTGAGAAAAAGCCGATTAAATTAACAAACGGAAGTGTTTCGCATAAGGAGTTTTCTGATATGGCAGCCAAACTAGGGATCAGTATCGGCAGGACTCCAATTACAAATGCTTTGGCCCCAGGCACCCTGGATGCAAGTCCAATCCCGAGCGACAGCCTGTGTTATCAGCAAAAACGCTTGTTGGTGAAAAATATCAGCGCAACCGACACGGTTATTTTGGTAGACAATCCCACTTATCTTGATGAGATTGCCAGTTGGGAAGGTCATTGTGCCAACTTAAACATGATCAAAATCGGTAAAGAACTTATTCATTATATGGGCGTTTCAAAGGAGAAACCCTACAGGCTGTTGAATGTGAAGCGGGGATACTGGAAAACCACTGCCTCAAACCATGCCAATGGCGATACCATTTACAAACTTCAGGTAACGGTTAATTATGGATACGATGGTCTTATTCCGAATATGCAGCTGCAGGACAAAATCGCTGAACACTTTGCTGAAGTCTGCAAAGTCAATGGCATTTCTTATTACGATTTCGATGGCCAGGAGTTTTTGTTTAATAACGGACATGGTTATTATTCTACTAAACGTTTCTTTGGTAAAATGTTCGAAAAGGCAGCACAGTTAGGTGTCCCATATATCCGTTTCACAGGTGCTACCTTGTCTGAAGGATCCTGGCATTATCAAAGCATCTGGAATGTTGGTGGTGGGAAAAATCTATACGACGCTGAAACCCGCGAATGGGGCAGTACCACCAGTCAGGGAAAGGATCTCCGTGATGTATGTTATGCTAACTTTTTTCCTGTGGGTATGGGGGGCAACTTCCCGATCAATGCCAAATCCAAAGTTGAAGAATATGAGCATATACAAGCCATTTCAGTAGGTGTTGGTACAACATATAGTTTAAAAATGAACCAAAAGGACGTTGAAAGTTGTCCGCAGAAAGAAGCTATTTTTAAAGTAATAAGAACCTGGGAAAATGCAAGAGCCGCCAACGCTTTTCCACGAGCGGTAAAAAGACTGCTGGCAGACCCTGCAAATAGCTGGCAGCTGGAACAGGTTGACAACAATAAATGGAAACTTTATCCAATTGTCAAAGGAGAAAGAAAAACTGTGATCAACTTAAACAGAGATGTGGCAGGAGGGTATTAAGTATTTCCAACGAATTTTGAAGTTCCCATCTTTAAGAGAATACGTTCCGAATATGTCCTCCTCTTTTGATTCCATCAATGGAGAGCGAAATGGACAACCTTACCACCCTCAATTTGAGGATGGTAAGGTTATTGTAGAAATAATTCTTTATTTTTGTGTTATACTTAATATCACATCCATGCACATAGAAACACGTAAATTACTTTTGATTGAAGAAATGCTCAAAGTAAAAAGTGAAGCTACTTTAGTTGCTTTGGAGAACCTATTAAAAGTTGCAAATAATAAAACGGTTAAAAAAACACCAAGCGTAAGAGATTTTTCGGTAATCTGGTCTAAAGCTGAAGCGGAAGAAATGGAACGTATTATCGCAGAATCCTGTGAAACAATCCACCCGGATGATTGGAAATAACCTTTTAGACACTAATATAGTGATCGAGTTATTTAAAGGAAACCCGACGATCACAGCATTTCTTGAAACCTAAAGGAGGAAATCAATATTCCTTTTGCTGTATTGGGAGAGCTTTATCTGGGTGCCTACAGATCGGCTAATCCAAAGAAACACATTAAACAAATCAACTTTTTTCTGGAAAAATGTAATGTCCTTATTGCTGATGATGAAACGGCTAATCATTATGCTTTAATCAAAGCAGCATTATTGCAAAAAGGTAAGCCAATACCGGAGAATGATATATGGATAGCAGCAATAGCAAAGCAATTTGACTTAAAATTGCATACAAAGGATAGGCATTTTAACGAAATTGATCGCCTTAATTTACAAAGCTGGTGACAGATTAGCCAAAAAAAAAATATATATTATTTTTCCTCCTACCGCTTGATTCTCTCGTGACATTCTCGATGTCGTCTTTACGGAGTGGTATTTTTCGGTTTCCTGTCAGACCTAAGCGCCCTACTTTTTGCTATTTCCCTTGCCCGCTCATTAAAGCTGAGATTTTACAGGAACGGTCATTAGCTGAATAATTGTGGCTTCTTTAATACGCTCATTTTTAGCGTTATTTAAATTTTATGGGAAAAACTGGGCCAAGGTGACACTTTTTAATAATCTATTTTTAACCTGCTAATTATCAGTGGATAAAGGTTTTTTGCTTGTGCGGTTAGGCTTATTCTGACTATATTGTGAGACCATTATTGTAACAAAAAGGATGTGGAAAACTTTTTTGTGGTAAAAAGTGGTAAAAAGTGGTAGAACTATTTACTTTTACACTAGATAAAAAGTGTAGATACCACTATGACCCAACTTTTAGGAGAATTCGATTGTAAACTTGACGCAAAGGGCCGCCTTATGGTTCCCGCTGCGCTTAAGAAACAATTGCCTGAATCTGAGAAAGAAGGGTTGATTATTAACCGTGGTTTTGAGAAAAACCTGGTGATCTATCCAAAGAAAGTTTGGGATGCTATCGTTACCGATTTAAGCAAACTGAACATCTACGAAAAAAATAACCGTGAATTTATCAGGTCGTTTACCCGTGGTGCAACCGAGCTTTCGCTTGATGCGGCTGGTCGTGTGCTTTTGCCTAAATCGCTGGTTGATTATGCGGGTATCGGAAGCGATCTTGTACTGGCTTGTCAGTTAGATCGTATCGAAGTTTGGGATAAAAAATCTTACGAAGATATTTTTGATGACGTACCGGAGAATTTTGCAAACCTTGCCGAGCAGGTGATGGGTGGTAAGAAAGGAGGTGCTGATGGCGAATAATTACCATGTTTCTGTAATGTTGCAGCCCTGTATTGATGGGTTGAATATTAAACCTGACGGCGTTTATGTTGATGTAACCTTTGGTGGTGGCGGTCATTCAAAAGAAATTTTAAAACATCTAGGACCGAAAGGGCGTTTGATTGCTTTTGATCAGGATCCTGATGCGCAGGCAAATATCCCCGCTGATGATCGTTTTATTTTTATCGACCAGAACTTCGGTTTCCTGAAAAATAATCTCCGCTTAAAAGGATTTAAGCAGGTTGATGGTATCCTGGCTGATCTTGGTGTTTCTTCGCATCAGTTCGATGTGCCGCAACGTGGTTTTTCGATCCGTCATAATGCCGATCTGGATATGCGTATGGATCAGCACCGCGATTTAACCGCTGCCGAAATATTGAATACCTATACCGAAGATAAGCTGCATAAAATATTTGGGATTTATGGTGAAGTGAAAAATGCGAAATCTTTAGCGCGTGCTATTGTGACTTCGCGTTTGGAGCAGCCTTTTACTGATATAGATAGTTTGAAATCAGCTATTGCTGGTTATATCCCGAAAGGAAAAGAAAATAAATATTTAGCGCAGGTTTTTCAGGCACTGCGTATAGAGGTGAATGCCGAAATCCAGGTGCTTGAAGATTTTTTACAGCAAGCTGCTGATGTGTTAAAACCTGGTGGTCATTTAGTGGTGATGTCTTATCATTCTTTAGAAGACAGGCCGGTTAAAAACTTTATGGCGAAAGGTAAATTTCAGGGTGAGGTAGAAAAAGATTTCTTCGGAAATCAGCAAAAGCCATTTAATGTAATTACACGCAAAGCGATAATTGCCACTGATGAGGAAATTGCTCAAAACAACAGGGCTCGCAGTGCGAAACTAAGAATTGCAGAAAAGATATGAACAGGTTTAGGGAAGAGATAGAGGAAGAAGAGGTTGGGCCTGAACCAGAGTTAAAAGCTGCGCCCAGAAGGCCAAAAACTGCCGAAGAAAAAATGGATAGTAATTCATTTATCAGTAAGCTTTTTAATGATGGATTAGTAAGTAAAGAGGCGGCAACTGATGCTTTGCCTTATTTGTGTTTTCTGGCCCTTTTGGGGATGATTTATATTGCCAATAGTCACTTTGCGGTAAACAATGTTCGCCGCATTGATAAATTAAATAAAGAAGTAAAAGAATTAAGATGGGAGTATAAATCCCTTAAAGCTGACCTGATGTTCAAGAGTAAATTGACGGAGGTTGCCAAAAAGGTAGATACCCTTGGGATAAAAGAACTGATTGAACCACCAAAAAAAATAATTGTTAAAAGCGATGAATATTAGAGCAAACATCTTGCTTCGTGTATATCTGGCATTTGGCTTAATTGTGCTTTTTGCTTTCGCGGTGTTTTTACGCCTCGGTCAGGTACAGTATGTGCAAGGGAAAAAATGGAAAGCTATGGCAGATAGTCTTTCTACACGATATGTAAGCGTGGAGGCTACCCGTGGGAATATTTATTCGAACGATGGTAGTTTACTGGCTACTTCTATACCGGAATACGAACTGCGTATGGATATGTTTGCCGGTGGTATTGCCGAAGATAAGGTATTTAATGAAAAAGTAGATTCGCTGGGTTATAAATTAGCGCAGCTCTTTCAGGATAAAACCGCTAAAGAATATGCGCGTTACCTGCGTAAAGGACGTCAGGATAGTGCACGTTATTTGCTGATCCATCGTAAAGTAGGTTATGCTGATCTGAAAACCATCAGGACTTTTCCTTTATATAACATCGGCAAGTTTAGCGGTGGTTTAATTGCTGTGCAGCAGAACAAACGGATCCTTCCTTTTCAGGCTTTGGCGGCCCGTACCATTGGCTATAAAAACGAAAATGTTAAAAACGGTGTAGGTTTAGAGGGAGCATATAAAGAATACATCAACGGCGAAACCGGGAAAAGACTAATGCAGCGCATTGCCGGTGGGGTTTATGTTCCGGTAAATGAAGAAGCTGAGGTGGCGCCGAAAGATGGTGCAGATATCATTTCGACCATTGATGTAAATATGCAGGATCTGGCCCAGAGTGCATTAGAGAAACAGTTGATTAAGTACGATGCCGACCATGGAGCGGTAATTGTAATGGAGGTTGCTACTGGCGAAATCAGAGCAGTAGCCAATTATTCTAAAGTAGAAGAAGGGGTGTATAAAGAGAAATTTAACTACGCTATTGCGGGTAATCAGGATCCAGGTTCAACTTTCAAATTAGCTTCTTATATGGCTTTACTTGAGGATGAACTGGTTGATACAAACATGATGGTTGGAACAGGAAATTATAAAATTCCTGGTCACATGATCAAAGATTCGCACGGAAGTATTGGTGTTGTGACAGTGAAAAAAGCATTTGAGCAATCATCAAATGCCGCTATCGCTTATTTGATTAATAGTAAATATGGTGCTAATCCTAAAAAGTTCACCGACCATTTGTACAACTGGCACTTAAACGAAAAAATGGAATTGCAGATTCCGGGTGAGGCCAAGCCAACTATTAAAAATCCATCTAATAAAAGCTGGGGCAAAATGACCTTACCACAAATGGCGTATGGCTACGAGATGGAGCTAACGCCGTTGAAAATGCTTTCGTTTTATAATGCAGTAGCCAATAATGGAAAGTATATCGCTCCAATTTTTGTGAAAGAAATCAGGCGGCTGGGCAACCCGATTGAGCAGTTTAAAGCCAGGGTAATTAACGATAAAATATGTTCTGATGTTACACTTAGTAAAATCAGAAGCATGTTGGAAGGAGTAGTTACCGAAGGTAGTGGGAAGCAATATGTACATAACCCGCTTTATAAAATTGCCGGAAAAACGGGTACAGCTCAGGTAGCTGACGCAAACAAGGGTTACAAGGCTAAAAAGCAGTATCAGGCTTCTTTCGTAGGTTATTTTCCTGCAGATAAGCCGAAATATTCAATGATTGTGGTAATCAATGATCCTAAAGGGGGTTATTACGGTGCCTTGGTTTCAGGTCCGGTGTTTAGGGAAGTGGCTGACCGCATCTACGCCAGTGATATGCAGATGTACAACGATGTTCCTACCCGTTTGGTTGGGAATACCGGTACGCCGCCTACAAAAGCCGGACAGAGTAAAGCTACTCAGAAAGTGTATAAAGCATTTGGTTTTAAACCGCTTTTTGCTTCAAAATCTGAATATTACAACATTATAGATACCAGTGCAGGAACAATTTTTCAGGAAAATAACGAACGTAAAGGTGTGATGCCAAACGTGGCGGGTATGGGACTGAAAGATGCATTGTATCTGTTAGGAAATGCAGGCTTAAAAACCAAAGTTTTTGGTTCTGGAAAAGTAGTGAGCCAATCTATTATCGCCGGAACCAAGGTGGGTAAAGGATTGGGTGTACAAATAGAGTTGAATTAAGGTGTAAGGTAAAAGGTATAAGGCTTAAGGTCTTGCTGCTTGATATTAAATACCTGATACTAAAAGAATAAAAAATGCAATTACAAGATTTACTTTACGGCGTAACGATTAAAGAATTGGTTGGTAAAACCGATAGGGAAATCAATGCGCTGAATTTCGATTCGCGTAAGGTAGGTAAGGATGATGTCTTTTTTGCAATTGTGGGTACTTTGGCTGATGGGCACCAGTTTATCGGGCAGACCATTCAACAGGGAGCAGCGGTAATTATCTGTGAGAATTTACCAGAAATCCAGGATTTTACAATTACTTATATTAAAGTAGAAAATACATCGGTTGCTTTGGGGATCATTGCTGGTAATTATTTTGGAAATCCATCAGCAGATTTAAAACTGATCGGTATTACCGGAACCAACGGGAAAACCACCATTGCCACTATTCTTTTTAAATTATTTAAAGATTTAGGGTATAAAACCGGGCTCTTGTCAACGGTAGAGAATTACATCAACGATACGGTAGTGGCAGCAACACATACAACACCGAATCCAATTGCGCTAAACCAGCTTTTAAGAGAAATGGTTGATGCAGGCTGCGATTATTGTTTTATGGAAGTGAGTTCGCATGCGGTATCGCAACACCGGATCGAAGGATTGACTTTCTCTGGTGGGGTATTTTCGAATTTAACACATGATCATTTAGATTTTCATAAAACTTTTGACAGTTACCTGAAGGCTAAAAAGGCATTTTTTGATGTTTTACCTAAATCGGCATTTGCACTAACCAATATCGACGATAAAAACGGTGTGGTGATGTTGCAGAATACCAAAGCGCATAAAAAGACTTATGCACTTAAACAACTGGCCGATTTCAAAGCAAAAATTATCGAAAACCAGTTCAGCGGGCTGCATTTAGATATCGATAACGAAGATGTATACTTCAAATTGGTAGGTTCTTTTAATGCCTATAACCTGCTAGCCGTTTATGGAACTGCCATCTTGTTAGAACAGGATAAATTAAAAGTGTTGACTTTGTTGAGCCGTTTATCAGGCGCTGAAGGAAGATTTGATTATATCACTTCTGCCGATAAAATTATTGGTATTGTGGATTATGCCCATACGCCAGATGCGGTGCAGAATGTGTTGAGTACCATTGCCAATATCCGCAAAGGAACTGAACAGGTAATTACGGTAATCGGATGTGGAGGAGATCGTGATAAAACCAAACGGCCGATTATGGCTCAGGTGGCCTGCGACTGGAGTGATAAAGTAATTCTGACCTCTGATAATCCACGGACAGAAGATGCACAGACCATAATCAACGATATGGAAGCTGGGGTTTCGCCGACAAATAAGCGTAAAACCTTGTCCATTTTAGATAGAAGAGAAGCCATAAAAACAGCCTGCCATTTAGCGCAGCCAGGAGATATTATTCTTGTTGCAGGCAAAGGGCACGAGAAATACCAGGAAATTAATGGTGTAAGGAACCATTTTGATGATAAAGAAATTTTACTTGAACAATTAAAACCAATCAGCTAATGTTATATTTATTATTCGAATACCTGCATAAGCATTATGATATACCTGGGTTGAGGTTGTTTCAGTACATCACTTTCCGTGCATCTATCTCTATTATTTTATCGTTGATCATTACCACCGTTTACGGACGTAGGTTGATTGATTACCTGCATAAAAAACAGGTTGGAGAAACGGTAAGGAATTTAGGTTTAGAAGGACAGATGCAAAAACAAGGTACACCAACAATGGGGGGTATCATTATTTTGCTGGGTATCCTGATTCCAACCCTGTTATTTGCCAATATTTCCAATATTTACGTCATCCTGATGATCATCACAACCATTTGGATGGGTGCAATCGGGTTTCTGGATGACTATATCAAGGTTTTCAAAAAAAACAAAGAAGGTTTAGCTGGCCGGTTTAAAGTGGTTGGTCAAGTAGGTTTAGGTCTGATTGTAGGCACCACCATGTATTTCCACCCCAATATTGTGGTAAGAGAAACGGTTCAGGATAATGTTAAAAGCACTTCTACGGTTCCGATGGTACTGCGCCAAAAAGGCGAAACCTTTTATTATACGCAAGATGTAAAATCGACCAAAACCAATATGCCTTTTTATAAGAACAATGAGTTCGATTATGCCAAGGTATTGAAGTTTTTAGGTGGCGATTATCAGAAATATGCATTTATCATATTCCTGATCTTTACTGTGTTTATCATTACAGCGGTTTCAAATGGGGCCAATATTACCGATGGTATTGATGGCTTAGCCACCGGAACATCAGCTGTAATCGGGATTACCCTTGGTATTTTAGCCTATGTTTCTGGTAATACCATTATGGCCGATTACCTCAATATTATGTATATCCCGAACTCGGCCGAGCTGATGATTTTTGCCGGTGCCTTTGTTGGGGCCTGCGTTGGTTTTCTTTGGTACAACTCTTATCCTGCTCAGATTTTTATGGGCGATACCGGAAGTTTGGCTATTGGGGGTATCATTGCCGCATTTGCGCTCATGATCCGTAAAGAACTTTTGATCCCGATTTTATGCGGAATATTCCTGGTCGAACTGGTGTCGGTAATTATGCAGGTATCTTATTTTAAATATACCAAGAAGAAGTTTGGCGAAGGGCGAAGGATTTTCCTGATGTCGCCTTTACACCACCATTACCAGAAAAAAGGATATCACGAAGCTAAAATTGTAACCCGTTTCTGGATTATCGGAATTATGCTGGCCATTATGACCATCGTAACATTGAAACTAAGGTAAGTTAAGGTTGAAGGTCGTGGGTTTGAAGGTTTAATAGAAAAGCTCAAAGACTAAAGCTGAAAGGTAAAAGAGAGCGTAATAAATAAAATGACCTAGTGGTAAATAAAAAATAAGTAAAAAGTTAAGTGTGATGGTATTAATGTCTTGACTAGATACTCACCACTTGATACTAAAAAATAAAAAAAATAATGAGCACGAATAATATCACATCAAGCAATACGAAGTCAGCAATGACCGGGCAGGGCCGTGTGGTTATTCTTGGGGCCGGCGAAAGTGGCGTTGGCGCCGCAAAACTGGCTCAGGCTAAAGGTTTCGATGTTTTTGTTTCCGATTATGGTGTAATTACCGATAAATATAAGGCTGCTTTAGAAAAACTTTCCATTCCCTTCGAGTCTGAAAAACATACTGAAGAGTTGATCTTAAATGCTAGCGAAGTCATTAAAAGTCCGGGCATTCCACCTACCGCACCAATCATTAAAAAATTGGTGGCCAAAGGGATTTCAGTGGTTTCAGAGATTGAGTTTGCCAAAAGATATACCCATGCTAAAACCATCTGCATTACGGGTTCCAATGGTAAATCAACGACGAGTTTATTAACCTATCACATCTTAAAAAATGCGGGGTTAAATGTAGGCTTGGCGGGTAATATCGGTCAGAGCTTTGCCGCACAGGTGGCTACAGAAGATTACGAATATTATGTGCTGGAAATTTCAAGCTTTATGCTTGATGATATGTTCGAGTTCAGAGCAGATATCGCTGTTTTACTTAACATTACCCCAGATCATTTAGATCGTTACGATTATAAACTGGAGAATTATGCCGCGTCAAAAATGCGCATTGTTCAAAACCAGACAGCAGAAGATGTTTTCATTTATTGTGCAGATGACGAAGAGAGCTTAAAAGCCATCGCACTGGCTAAACCCCTAGCGAAAGCTTTTCCCTTTTCAATTACTAAAAAAGTTGAACCGGGCGCTTATTTAGAAGAAACTACTATACATATCCTTACAGAACCAAATAACCAACTAACCATGTCTATTTCAGATTTAGCCTTACAGGGCAAGCACAACATTTACAATTCTATGGCCTCAGGCATTGTGTCGAAAGTTTTAGAATTAAGAAATGAGTCCATTCGCGAAAGCATGGGGAATTTCAAAAATATTGAGCACAGGTTAGAGCATGTGGCCAAAATTTCAGGGATCGATTTTATCAACGATAGTAAAGCCACCAATGTAAACTCTACCTGGTATGCTTTAGAGAGTATGACCAGCGATGTAGTGCTCATTATGGGCGGTGTTGATAAGGGGAACGATTATAACATGCTTAAGGATTTGGTTAAAAGTAAGGTAAAGGCCATTGTTTGCTTAGGTAAGGATAATAAACGTATCCACGATGCTTTTGAGGATGATGTAGAAGTAATTGTAAATACTTTTTCGGCTGAGGAAGCGGCACAGATTGCTTTTCATTTAGCTAAACGTGGCGATGCGGTATTGTTATCGCCTGCTTGTGCAAGTTTTGATTTGTTTAAAAATTACGAAGACCGCGGTAATCAGTTTAAAGCGGCAGTTAGAGAATTATAATAGGAGGCTCAATATATGTTGCAGGCACTACTTAATAAAACAAAAGGCGATAGATGGATCTGGTTGATCATCATCCTGCTTTCGCTTATATCTGTAATGGCAGTGTACAGTGCAACAGGTACCTTAGCCTATAAAAAAGGAGAAGCCGTAGAGAAGCTTTTGCTCACCAAGCACTTAATTTTTGTGTTGATGGGTATCGGGATGATCTATATCGCCCACCTGCTCGATTACCGCTATTATGCAGGTATTTCGAAGGTGCTGATGATTGTAACCATTCCGCTGTTGTTTTATACGCTGATATTCGGAACCAACTTAAATGATGCTTCCAGGTGGGTTAAAATACCGGTAATCGGATTAACTTTTCAAACTTCCGATTTAGCCAAGCTGGCCTTGATTACTTTTTTGGCCCGGATGCTGACCAAAAAGCAGGAAAATATTAAAAATGTTAAAGAGTCATTTATACCAATTATGGGCTCGGTTTGTGTGGTATTCGTTTTAATCGCACTGGCTAACCTGTCTACAGCATTAATGCTGTTTGGTGTAAGCATATTGCTGTTAATTATTGGTAGGATCAGTATTAAACAGATCGCGATTGTTTGTGCAGGCGGTTTCGTACTGCTGCTGTTTGTTTTCTTTTTAGGACCAAGAAGGAAAACCTACATGTCGCGTATCAATACGTTTATACATCCCGAGATGCAGCATTCAGATAAAACTTTCCAGGCAGATCAGGCAAAAATTGCCTTAGCTACTGGTGGTGTTTTTGGTAAAGGACCAGGTAATAGTACGCAGCGCAATTTCCTACCACACCCGTATTCCGATTTTATTTTCGCCATTATTATTGAAGAATGGGGAACTGTGGGAGGAATTGTAATCATGATACTATACCTGGTGCTTTTATACCGATGTATCAAGATCGTAACCCGAGCGCCCAAGGCCTTTGGTGCGCTGCTTGCAGCCGGACTGAGTTTCAGTCTCACCATTCAGGCCTTCGCCAATATGGCGGTAGCTGTAGGGCTGGGGCCGGTAACAGGGGTTCCGCTTCCATTGGTTAGTATGGGTGGTACATCCATGATCTTTACAAGTGTGGCTTTTGGGATTATCCTCAGCGTAAGCCGTGATGTAGAAGAAAATGCAAAACTCACACCGAAAGAAGAAAAAATAAATAATAAAATAATTGTTGGAGAGATTCCAGCGATAGCGTAATTAATGATTGTATTATAGAATGTAATGATTGCTGTTAAGTACTCACTCAATCAAAATTCACTCATTTAATAATTAAGAAATAAAATGAATAATTCCCCAAAAATTATCATATCAGGTGGTGGCACCGGCGGGCATATTTTTCCCGCCGTGGCCATAGCCAATGCGCTAAAACGCATGGTGCCAGCCTGTGAAATTTTGTTTGTGGGTGCTATAGGTCGAATGGAAATGGAAAAAGTTCCTGCAGCCGGATATAAAATTATAGGATTGAATATTAGCGGGATGCAACGTGGCTCGATTATTAAAAATCTGGCGCTCCCCTTTAAGGTAATCGGTAGCGTGCGCAAAGCCATGCAGATTATTAATGATTTTAAACCCGATGCCGTAGTAGGTGTGGGTGGTTATGCCTCAGGGCCGCTATTGTATGCAGCCTCTTTGAAAGGAATTCCTTACCTCATACAGGAACAGAATTCTTATGCCGGAATAACCAATAAGTGGTTAGGTAAAAAAGCTTCGAAAATCTGTGTCGCCTTTGATGACATGGATCAGTTTTTTCCGGCGGATAGAATTTTGAAAACAGGGAATCCTGTCCGCCAGGAAGTGGTGGATATAAAAGGCAAACATTTTCAGGGCGCCGAACTGTTAAAACTCGATCCATTGAAAAAGACCATTATGGTTACCGGTGGAAGTTTGGGCGCAGGCACATTGAACAAAGCAATTGAAAAACATTTACCAGCTATTCTTGCACAAGATGTACAGGTGATCTGGCAAACAGGTAAATATTACTACAAAGGGATTATAGAAAGATTGGGCTTAGACTATCACCCCAATGTTCGCATCCTGGAGTTTTTAAATAAAATGGATCTGGCTTATGCCGCAGCGGATGTGATTGTGAGCCGGGCAGGTGCCGGAACCATAGCAGAACTTTGTTTAATTAAAAAACCGGTGATACTGGTGCCTTCGCCAAATGTAGCAGAAGACCATCAAACTAAAAATGCGATGGCCCTGGTTAAAAACGGAGCAGCAATATTAATTAACGACCGCTCTGCAGAAGATACCCTGGTTAAAGAAGCATTAGCCCTGTTAAACAATAAAGAGCAGTGCGAAACGCTTGCCGAAAATTTAGCTAAGATGGCATTGCCAGAAGCAGATGAAATTATTGCGAACGAAGTATTGAAATTGATTAAGTAAAGATATGAGAAACTAGATGTAGGATATGAGTTCAGACTATTTGTCTAGTGCCTCAAATCTCCCATCTCAAATCTAATAAAATGGAACTAAGTAAAATAAATAGGGTTTTCTTTGTAGGTATCGGTGGTATCGGCATGAGTGCGCTTGCCCGTTATTTTGCTAAACGCGGACAGGTAGTTTGTGGTTACGATAAAACCAGGACCAGGCTGACCGAAACCTTAGAGCAGGAAGGCATTCTCATTACTTATCTTGATGAAGCCTCTTCGCTGCCTTGTGCATTTTTGGATAATCATGATGATACCCTCGTGGTTTACACCCCGGCGATTCCAAAAGATTCCAAAATTTTAAACCATTTTATAAGTAAAGGTTTCGCGCTTAAAAAGCGTTCTGAGGTTTTAGGGATTATCAGTAAAGGGATGTTCTGTATTGCGGTTGCGGGTACGCATGGCAAAACTACGACATCTTCTATTGTTGCACATATTTTAAAAGATACCGGCTACGATTGTACGGCCTTTTTAGGCGGGATAACCAGTAACTATAACAGTAATGTGCTTTTTGGGAAAAACAACGTGGTAGTGGTAGAAGCTGATGAATATGATCGTTCGTTTCTAACCCTGCACCCGGATGTGGCCGTAGTAACCTCAATGGATGCCGATCATTTGGATATTTATGGCGATAAAAGCCATCTGGAAGAATCTTTCCGTTTGTTTGCCGGCCAGTTGAAAGCCGAAGGGGTACTTTATGCACATGAAGGATTACCGCTGGAAAAAAGCATCAGTTATGCCGCAAGTTCAACAGCAACAGCGAGGGCGGAAAATTTAAGGGTAGAAGGATCGAAATTTGTTTTTGATTATACCGATAGCACCCAAAGTGTCAAAGACATCAGTTTAATGCTTCCCGGTAAGCACAATGTCGAAAATACAACGGTTGCCATTGCTATTGCCTTACAGCTAGGTATCGATGCTGAAAAAGTAAAACAAGCGGTTGCAAACTTCAAGGGTGTTAAACGCCGCTTCGAATATATTGTGAATAATGGCAGTCAGATTTATATTGATGATTATGCACATCATCCTGAAGAACTGAGGGCTTGTTTTGATGCCGTGAGGCAGTTGTACCCTGATAAAAAGTTAACCGTAATTTTTCAGCCGCATCTGTTCACACGGACAAGGGATTTTGCAGATGAATTTGCAAAAGTTTTAAGCACTGCCGACGAACTGATGTTACTGGAGATTTATCCGGCGAGAGAATTGCCCATTGAAGGGATAAATTCACAGTTTTTATTGGATAAAATCACTTTAGCAGATAAGAAAATATGTGGAAAAGATTTTGTGGTTCAGCAGGTTAAGAACACAAAACCTGAATTAATTTTAACAGTGGGTGCGGGAGATATCGATACGATTATCGAGCCCCTTAAAAATATATTAAACAATGCTTAAACGGATAAACTGGAGCGCAATTTTTACTGGCTTTGTCTGGCTGATCAGCCTGGCAGGGGTGGTGGTGCTTTTGAGTTTTATCAATGTGAAGAAACAGACGGTTAAATGTACCGATGTTAAGATTTTAATTCCAGGCGCTGATAATTTTATTGAGCGTGAAGAAATTGATGCCATTTTAAAAGAAGATCAGGGTGTGCTTTTAGGGCGTAACCTCGAAAACATCAATATTCATAAGATCGAGAAAAAACTGCAGTCTAATCCTTACATCGGCTTTGCCAAGGTATATGTAGATATGGATGGAGTACTGCACATCGAAGTAAAACAACGCCAGCCTATCCTTCGTATATTGAACGAAAACGGGCAGGACTTTTACATTGATAATGATGGATTGAAAATGCCTATTTCTTCAAACTTCACTGCTAATGTACTTGTGGCAACAGGACATATTACAGAAGTTTTTGGAAGTCGTGTAGATACCCTGCATACCCAACTGGCAAGAGATTTATATAAAACTGCTCAGTACATTAAAAAAGATACCCTTTGGGATTCGCAGATTGAGCAGATTGTGGTTGATCAGAAAAACGACATCGAACTGATACCAAGGGTCGGTAATCAGCGGATTGTTTTGGGTAATGCCGATTCGCTGGAGAAGAAAATGAAGAACCTGTTATTGTTTTATAAAAAAGCAATGCCTCAGGTAGGCTGGGATACTTATAAAACCATCAATATTAAATATACCAACCAGATTGTTTGCGAAAAAAGAGATTCGACAGAATTAGGAAAAAAAGCAAAAACAATTTCTGCCGCCGATAGTTTGAGGATACAGCGAAACGTGACCGATTCATTAATCAAGAGTACAATTGTTGCTGCGATGGATGACCGGCCTGAGGCAGATGAAGCAGAGAAGGAAGCGCCCAAAAAGCCCGAACCTAAAAAAGTGGAACCAAAAAAGGTAGAAGCACCTAAAGCTGAAGTGAAAAAGGCAGAGCCCAAAAAAGCTGAAGTAAAAACAGTAGTGCCTAAAAAAACGGAACCCATTAAAACAGAAGTAAAAAAGCCGGCAGTTACGCAGGCCACTAAACCAAAGGAAACAAAACCTGCGGATAAAAAAGAAAAACCGAAGCAAACGGTAACAACACAGCCAAAGCCGGCAAAATCTGAGGCAGATTTAAAAAAACAGAGAGAGGCAAGAGAGAAAGAAATCAGGGCCCTGGAAAAACAGTATAAAACTCAGCAAAATTAACGAATATGGACAAGGCAAAATTTACCAGTCAGTCGCCCATTGTAGTAGGATTGGATATCGGTACTACAAAAATTTGTGTTATCGTTGGTCGTAGAACACAACACGGTAAGATAGAAATCTTAGGAATAGGCAAAGCAGAATCGGCGGGTGTGACACGTGGAGTGGTTTCTAACATTCAAAAAACCGTGCAGGGTATTGCTCAAGCAGTTGAAGTAGCAAGCGGACAATCTAATGTAGAGATACAGGTGGTGAATGTGGGTATTGCTGGTCAGCACATTAAGAGCTTACAGCACAGAGGAATTTTAACAAGAAGAGAATTAAATAACGAAATCGGTAAAAAAGATATCGATAAGTTAATTGATGATATGTTTAAACTGGTAATGCCACCGGGTGAGGAGATCATCCATGTATTACCACAGGAATTTACCATCGATAACGAGCCGGGAATCAAAGATCCGATTGGTATGGCAGGGGTTCGCCTTGAAGCTAACTTCCATATCATTTCAGGTCAGGTTACGGCTGTAAAAAATATTATCAAATGTGTAAACAATGCAGGCTTGCAAACTCAGGATTTAATTCTTGAGCCATTGGCTTCTTCTGAATCGGTGTTGAGCGAGGAAGAAAAAGAAGCTGGTATTGCATTGGTTGATATTGGTGGTGGTACTACAGATATTGCCATTTTCCACGAAGGTATTATTCGTCACACAGCAGTGATCCCTTTTGGTGGCAATAGTGTTACCGAAGATATCAGAGAGGGTTGCTCTGTTATGCGTAACCAGGCTGAGTTGTTAAAAACACGTTTTGGTTCGGCATTGGCTGAGGAGAATAAGGAAAACGAAATTATTTGCGTTCCGGGTTTACGTGGCCGCGAACCAAAAGAAATTTCGGTTAAAAACCTGGCTTACGTGATTCAGGCCCGTATGGAAGAAATTATTGAACACGTATATTACGAAATCAAATCTTCCGGATACGAGAAAAAACTGATCGGTGGTATTGTAATTACCGGAGGTGGTGCTTTATTAAAACACTTGTCTCAGGCGGTTGAATATGTAACCGGTTTAGATTGCCGTATTGGTTACCCGAACGAGCATTTATCTAAATATGAAGATATGCCTAAAGCCATTTACGATGACCTGAAAAGCCCGATGTATGCAACCAGTGTTGGCTTGCTGATCAAAGGAATCCAGAAAGCAGAAGAGTTAATTGAAGAAATGAAACAGCCCGGTGTTTTTGTAGAAAAACCAAAAACAGCAAAAGAAAAAGAGAAACGAGGACCAGGTTTGTTTGATAAATTACTGGCAAAAACAAGAACTTTCATTCAGGATGACATGAATGTAAGCGATGAAGATTACTTAAAAAGTTAATTATTTTTCCACAAAAGATGAGTTTTCCACATTATTAACAGTTGTGGAAAACGTCTGTTGAAAAAGTGTTAATATTACATTGAGTAATGAACAGAATTTAAAAATTTTTAAACAACTGATTCATAAAGATATGCAGTTCGAAATGTTAAAAGATAAGTCTTCAATCATCAAGGTAATTGGTGTTGGAGGCGGTGGCGGCAACGCAGTGAACCATATGTACCTGTCTGGTATTACTGGTGTGGATTTTATTATTTGTAATACAGATGCCCAGGCTTTGGAATCTAGCCCTATACCTAACAAGGTACAATTAGGTGCTAGCTTAACCGAAGGAATGGGGGCTGGTTCTATTCCTGAGGTTGGTAAAAACTCAGCTATAGAGAATATAGATGATATTAAGGCAATGTTAGGTAGTACAACCAAAATGCTTTTTATTACAGCAGGAATGGGTGGTGGTACCGGAACAGGTGCTTCTCCAATCATTGCAAAAGCAGCTAAAGAACTTGATATTTTAACTGTGGCCATCATTACTACACCATTTTCTTTCGAAGGAAAAAGACGTAGACTGCAGGCCGACGAGGGAATGGAAGAGTTGAAGAAATACGTAGATTCTTACCTGGTGATCTCTAACGATCGCCTGCGCGAAATCTTCGGAAACTTAACCCTGGGTTCTGCATTTGGTCAGGCCGACGATATTTTAACGACGGCAGCAAAAGGTATTGCAGAGATTATTACGGTGCCAGGTTATATCAACGTGGATTTTAAAGATGTGCGTACGGTAATGAAAGATAGTGGCGTAGCCATTATGGGTAGTTTTGCCGCTGAGGGCGAAGACCGTGCATTACAGGCTGTAGAGGGCGCTTTGGCTTCTCCATTATTAAAAGATAACGAAATCGAAGGTGCCCGTTACATTTTATTGAACATCAGCTCTGGTTTACGTGAAGTAACCATGGATGAGGTTTCGATCATTACGGATTACATTCAGGAGAAAGCCGGTTTGTCGGCTGATTTAATCTGGGGTAACTGTACCGACGAATCTTTAAGCGATAAACTTTCGGTAACCATTATTGCTACAGGTTTCCAAACATCAGAAGAACGCGTAAACGAAGAAAAAAATAAAAAGAAAATATCACTTTTAACACCTGAAGAAGCGCCGTTGGTTCGTCCCGTTGAACCAGTAAATTCTTTCATTCAGCCTAAAACAACGCCATCTTACGAGCCTGTTTTAAAAACGAAGGAAGAAGTTTCGCAGGCAGATCTTTTTGGTGGTATGTTCAATAAATCTGAGCCTCAAAAGGTTCAGGAGCCAGAAAATAACGTGGTTCGCCATACTTTGATGGAGGAAGAATCTCAGGTAGAAGAAGTACAGGAAACTGGTTTTGAGTTTGAAGTAAAATTAGCTGAAACTAATTTTGTATTCGAAACACCGGTTGCCCAAATGCCGCCAATGCCTGAGCCTGAACCAGAAATCGAAATGCCGGTTGTAGGTTTAGACGACGACAAAAGTGATGAATCGATGGAAGAGCAATTAAAAAAATCTAAAGAACGTATCTTACGTTTGAAAGATTTAAGTATGAAATTGCGTACCACCAATGGTTTACAGGAATTGGAAAACGAACCTGCTTACAAACGCAAACAAATGCAGTTGCAGCAAGTTCAGCATTCTTCAGAATCGCAGGTGAGCAGGTTTACTTTAAGCAACGATCAGGACGGTGGTACTGAGATCAGACCGAACAATTCTTTCTTGCACGATAACGTTGATTAAAACAAACCAAATATAATTTTAAAGCCCCGATGTAAAATCGGGGCTTTTTTGGCATAAAATTGGAGTGTTAAAAAATCTTAATTAACACCTAAAAGATCATTAGGTTGATTTTAAGACGAATAAAGCTTAAATTCGCAAAATTTTATTATAAAAAACACATAATACATTGGATATATTTGATAAGATAGCAAAGCACATGGGGCCACTTGGCCAACACCAGAAATGGTCTCATGGGTATTTCTCATTTCCAAAATTAGAGGGAGAAATTGCACCTCACATGCAGTTTCGTGGAAAAGAGCATTTGGTTTGGAGTTTAAATAACTACTTAGGCTTAGCCAATCACCCGGAAGTTAGAAAAGCAGATGAAGAAGCTGCTGCAAAATTTGGTATGGCTTACCCGATGGGTGCCCGTATGATGAGCGGTAACTCAAACTATCACGAACAGCTGGAGCAAGAACTTGCAGAATTTGTAGGCAAACCTGATGCATTTTTATTAAACTACGGATATCAGGGTATGGTATCTATCATCGATACCTTAGTTGATCGGAATGATGTGGTGGTATATGATGCAGAATCGCATGCCTGTATTGTAGATGGATTACGTTTACACATGGGTAAACGATTTGTTTACAAACATAATGATATTGAAAGTGCCCGTAAGCAATTAGAGCGTGCAACCAAACTGGTTGAAGAAACTGGTGGCGGTATTCTTTTAATTACGGAAGGTGTTTTCGGAATGAGCGGTGCCCAGGGTAAATTAAAGGAAATTGTTGACCTTAAAAAAGATTTCAACTTCCGTATCCTGGTTGATGATGCACATGGTTTTGGCACAATGGGTAAAACCGGTGCGGGTACACACGAAGCACAAGACTGTATTGAAGGAATTGATGTTTACTTTGGAACCTTCGCCAAATCAATGGCAGGTATTGGTGCTTTCGTTGCTTCAACAGAACAAATTACCAACTTCTTAAGGTATAACATGCGTTCTCAGACTTTTGCTAAGGCATTACCTATGCCAATGGTAATCGGTTTGTTAAAACGCTTAGAATTGCTAAAAAGCAAGCCTGAATTAAAAGATAAACTTTGGGAAATTGCAATGACCTTGCAAAAAGGATTACGCGAACGCGGATTCGATTTAGGGGTTACCGATTCAGTAGTTACGCCTGTTTTCTTAAAAGGTGAACTTTCTGATGCGACTGCAATTACTTACGACTTACGCGAGAACTACAGCATCTTTTGCTCAATCGTAGTTTATCCGGTAATTCCAAAAGGCATGATTGAACTGCGTTTAATTCCTACAGCTGTTCACACGCTGGAAGATGTACAACGTACTTTAGATGCTTTTAGCGAAGTTGCTGAAAAATTAGAAAACGGATATTATAAAGAGAATCTATTCGCTACCGTTTAAGATCAATGAAAATTTTACAAAGCCCTTTAAATGCGTTTAAAGGGCTTTTTTATGGAGTGGTTTTTTGTAAAAACCTGTATTACAGCTGTTTGAGCTGGTTATTTTTCAGGTAATATGTTTATAAATGCATAGAATGTGGAAAAAAACGGCGTAGAAGGCCGTTTTTTATTCTTCTAAAAATTTTTTTATTTCATCAAACCCTTTAAATTAGAGTAGATAATTAAAAACTAAAAACCTTAAAGAACCATAGGAGTAATTAAAAATGAAAAAATTCGAAGAAGTAAAAAGTTTAGTGGCAGCTTTAGAAGCTGATGCAGACAAATTTTATAACAAAGGTAACAGCGCTGCTGGAACCCGTATACGTAAAGGTATGCAGGATTTGAAAAACTTAGCTCAGGCCATTCGTTTAGAAGTTCAGGAAACCAAAAACAAAGCTTAAGCGACCAAAATATTATAATGAAGAGCCTCAGGATATTTCTGAGGCTTTTTTTGTACACTACATTTTCCTATTGCTATTTATCACTAAATATCATCTTTACTGTAAAATATATAAGACAAATTATCTTTCATTGCTTAACTTTCCTTAGCTTTCTATTTATTTGCTCCAGCCAGCCTTTTAGGTACAAACATTAAACGAAAATTTTGATTTTAGGGTATATGGAAAGCTTTGTGTTCAGTCAAAGTAGATAAAGCATACCAATTGCGTCATTCATTTGGTATGAAGTGCTAACATTATTAACGGTATAAGGTGTCAAAACATTTGCAATACAATAAAGCAGAAAGTAAGGATGTAGGGTATGTGTTGAATGTGCTGGGTAGCGTGCATCCTGTAGATACTAAATTGAAAGAAGAATTTGAGCAACACCTTTTAACGCTAAGTATTAAAAAAGACCAGATACTGTTCAATGAGAATGAAGTATGCGAGTACATCTATTTCATTGTTAAAGGCGCTGTAATGGGTTGCACCACCCATAATAAACAGAAAATAACAACCTATATCTCAGTCGAAAATGATTTTGTAAGTTCTATATCAGGTCTTCATGGATCGGGTTATTCGGAAGAATATGTGGTAGCTGTTGAAGATACAGATCTGTTGGCCATCCACAATAATGAACTCAATCGGCTTTTTGCACATCACTTCGAGCTCAATTATATCTTTAGGGTTGTTTTAGAAAAATATTACAAAGATGCCCAGCACAGAGCACATATTATACGTGTGGGGAATGCAAAAGAAAGGTATCTGTATTTTGCCAAAACTAATCCGGGTTATTTAGACCGTCTGCCTTTGGAACTGGTGGCTTCTTTGCTGAATGTTAAGGCCTCTACACTTTTATCCATCAAGAAAAATTTTTCAAAACCTAAAGAGCGTAGCAGAGACCTGGAAGAATGTGGGCGAAAATTGGAACTCTACGTGAACAAACATCAATTGTTCAGGCAAAAAGATATCAGGCTCCATTCTCTCGCTCAGAAAATAGGGATAAGCAGTCATCAACTTTCTGTTGTATTAAACAGCTATTTCAATAAAAGCTTTATTGATTATATTAACCAGTATCGGGTAACCTGGATCAAGGATAGCATCCGCAATCCGGAGATTATGCAAAATTTCACGCTGGAGGCATTGGCTTACAGTGCAGGTTTTTCTTCCAGGAGTGCTTTCTATAACGCTTTTAAAAAAGTAGTGGGAATGAGCCCTGTTGAGTATTCAAAGAACATCGGGAAAGAAAAACGTTAGCTTAACGTTTTTGTTACAGAAACGTCGCTTTAAGCTGCTTTTTGCCGGCTAGTTGTACTGATTTATAATATAGGACAAACTTGGTCCGGTTATCTTCGCCAGAAGTGGCCTGAATAGCTAATTTCGTTCAATAAACGTTAACGATATAGCTTTCACTGGCTTTTTAGCCACAATTGATTAAAACTATGATAAGAATAATGCGTGCTGCAGACTGGAGTGAGGTTAGTGCTATTTATCAGGAAGGAATCGATACAGGTACGGCGAGTTTTAGAACCCCTGATATTTCCTGGAAAGACTGGGATTCATCACACCTTAAAGCTTGCAGGTTTGTGGCCTGCAAAGGTAAAGAAATTATAGGCTGGAGCGCGCTTTTGCCGGTATCTGCAAATTACGATATTGGTAGGGTAGGCGAGATAGAAGTGTATGTTAAACATGGCTCCAAAGGCCAGGGGATAGGCTCCTTATTATTGGATGCCTTGGTTAAAGAAAGTGAAAATAAAGGCATTTGGATGCTTCAGGCAGGAATTTTTCTACAAAATTCAGCCATATTGAAAATCCACGAAAAAGCGGGCTTTAGGGTAGTAGGATACAGGGAAAAAATAGGCAAAGCCAAAGGCGTATGGCAGGATAACCTGCTGATGGAACGCCGGAATAAATTAATTGCTTAATATTTTTATAAGAGAGATTGTATTATAAATGCAATCTCTCTTCAAATGCTTTCATGTTGAGCTTGTCGAACATATTTCAACAGGCTCAGGATGACAAATCTTATAAAAATCTCCTTTTCTACTTAACGGATAAATTTATAATCGTCTAATCGGTCTGATTTTACAAAACGCGTAAGTTTTCCCTGATAAAAATAAAAGAATGTAAATGGTTCCGGTTTGGGAATAAACGATGTGGTGATAATGCGATAAATACTCGTTCCATCATCATTGGCCAGCATCAGTTCTGCAGAGCGGTTAGCACGTTTAAATTCATTTTCCGGCATACCGATCGTAATCGACGATTCCTGGTAGGATCTGCTCTTGCAGCCCATAGCCATTACCGCCACCAGGGCGATTAATACTAATTTTTTCATTGTGTGTTTAATTTGTGTGTATCGAAGCCAATTCAATAATGATGCCCTTAATATGCTTAAAACGCTTGTAGGATTGCAGTTTTTAGCGTTTGTTTTAAGGTGTTGATTGTCAGAATATTAATTTGCGTAATTTTTTATTTACACACAAAAAAACAGATTGTCTTCATTTACTTTTCAGCAAAATCAAACAATCTGTTCTAAAATATGATTATGGAGCAGTTTAAGCTACTTCACTCAGTTTTTCTATTTCTGCTATAATTGATTTTTCTAATGATGCAGAAGCTTTAACCAATGGTAATCTTACCGTATCGCCACAAACACCTAGATGTTTTAATGCCGCTTTTATTCCTGCCGGATTCCCCTCAGCAAAAGCCAAACGGGTGAATTCTATTAAGCCTAAATGAGCAGGCAAAGCAGCTTTATAATCGCCAGCTAAACATAGTTTTACCATATCAGAGAACTGTTTAGGTAAAGCGTTTCCGATTACTGAAATAATCCCTGCAGCACCTAACGCGATCATGGGCAAAGTAACCGGGTCATCACCAGAGATTAAAAGAAAATCTGCTGGTTTATCTCTCATTATCTGGTTAAACTGATCAAAACTACCTGAAGCTTCTTTGGTAGCAATAATGTTTTTAAAATCATGCGCCAGTCTGCAGGTCGTTTCCGGACTCATGTTGCTTCCTGTACGACCTGGTACATTATATAAAATCAAATCTAAAGGAGAAATTTCAGCTAAATATTTATAATGCTGATAAATTCCTTCCTGAGTAGGTTTATTGTAATAAGGACTAACCGATAAAATTGCGCTATAACCAGCAGCATCCAAAGATTTAATATCTTCAGCCACGGCTAATGTGTTATTGCCACCTATGCCGGCAACTAACGGTAATCTGTTGTTATTAATTTCAGCAGTATAGGCCCACACCTTCTTCTTCTCGTCCTTGGTCATTGTAGCGGTTTCGCCGGTTGTACCTAAAGAAACGAGGTAATCTATCCCTCCGTCTACCAAATGATTAATCAGGTTTTTTAAGCCGTTATAATCAACTGATCCATCTGTGTTGAAAGGTGTAACCAATGCCACACCAGTACCCTGAAATTTGTTCATTATATAATTTACTTTTTGTTTTTACCACGGAGCCACAAAGGGCACCAGGCTTTTATCTTTAGGTTATAAATAGCTATCTATAACTCTTTTTATTCCATCTTTTATTTTTGCCTCATTAAAATTAATGAGTAATGCATATTAACTTTTTAGCATTTCTAAAAGTTCTGCGTCGCTGATGATCGGAACGTTTAACTTATTGGCTTTTTCCAGCTTTGATGGGCCCATATTGTCGCCTGCAACCAGGTAGTTCAATTTGCCTGAAATACCGCTCAGCATCTTGCCTCCATTGGCTTCAATCATGTCTTTCAGTTCATCGCGGCTAAAGTTTTCAAAAACGCCCGAAATTACGAATGTTTTTCCAATAAGCCTATCACTATCAAGCGTAATTATCTTTTCTTCAATTTCAAACTGTAATCCTGCCGATTTTAATAATTCTACCTGCTGTAAATGCTCAGATTTTCCAAAATACTCAACAATACTCTCTGCAATCCGTTGCCCAATCTCATCAATTGCGATGAGTTCCTCTACTGTGGCATTAGCAAGTTTGTCGATATTCTTCACCCCAGCAGCAGTTTTTTTCGCAACCGTCTCACCAACATATCGGATGCCTAACCCAAAAAGTACTTTTTCAAAGGGCATTTCCTTCGATTTTTCAATCCCGGCAAGCATGTTTTCGATTGATCGTTCCCCGAAACGGTCTAAGGTTTTTAACTGATCAGATTTTTGATACAAGGTATATAAATCGCTGATATGGTTTACCAGGCCGTGTTTGTAAAATGTTTCGATGGTTTCATCACCGAGTCCATCGATATTCATCGCTTTGCGTGAAATGAAATGCTGAATTTTTCCCACAATCTGCGGCGGACAACCTTCATCATTGGGGCAGTAATGTACTGCTTCACCTTCTTTTCTGATCAGTTCGGTTCCGCACTCCGGGCAATGATGAAGGTAATGTACCTTGGTTGAGCCAGGTAAGCGTTTATCAAGATTTACCTTGATGATTTTTGGAATAATCTCACCCCCTTTTTCTACATAAACGGTATCACCTTCATGTAAATCTAAACGATCTATCTCATTGGCGTTGTGCAATGTGGCCCGTTTAACCGTAGTACCAGCCAATAACACAGGTTTTAAATTGGCAACCGGCGTAACGGCACCGGTTCTGCCGACCTGATAAGTTACTTTTTCTAAAACGGTTTCAACCTCGGCTGCTTTGTATTTATATGAGATGGCCCAACGTGGCGATTTGGAGGTAAAACCCAATTCTTGTTGTTGGGCATAACTGTTTACCTTGATTACAATGCCATCAATATCATAACTCAGTTTAAAACGTTCGTTTTCCCAATGGTGGATAAATTCCAGTACAGCATCAATGTTAGCAACCAGGCGATTGTGTTCGCAAACATGAAAACCCCAATCTTTTACAGCATTTAAACTTTCCCAATGGGTTTTGAATTCATTTTTATCGGTGTACAGGAAATAAATAAAACCATCTAAAGGTCGTTTAGCGACTTCTTTGCTATCCTGCATTTTTATGGTACCTGATGCAAAGTTGCGCGGATTGGCATAAGGGATTTCGCCCAGTTCTTCCCGCGCTGCATTTAAACGTAAAAATGCAGCTTTGTGCATAAAAATCTCCCCACGGATTTCGAAATGTTCAGGTGCAACGGTCGGCTTAATCTGATGCGGGATGGTGTGAATGGTTTTTACATTGTTGGTAACATCATCGCCTTTAGTGCCATCACCACGGGTAACCGCACGTAAAAGTTTACCATTTTCGTAGGTAAGGCTAATGGATAGGCCATCAAATTTTAATTCGCAAACGTATTCAAAATTATCACCAATTGCTTTACGGATCCGCTCGTCAAAATCGCGGAGATCCTGCTCGTTATAGGTATTCCCCAATGATAACATCGGGTATTTGTGATTTACCGTAATGAAGTTTTTAGTAATATCGCCACCCACACGCTGCGTAGGCGAATTGGGATCGGCAAAATCAGGATTCGCTTTTTCGAGCTCGGCGAGGTGCTTTAATTTTTTATCAAACTCATAATCGCCAATGGTGGGCATAGCCAGTACATAATAATTATAATTGTGCTGGTTTAATTCGGCCACCAGGGCATCCATTTCTTGTTTTATTGCAGTTTGCGACATAAGACAAATATAGAAAAAGGAGCAGAGTGATTAATATTTTAGTTGTAAAAGCTGTAAATCTACTTTCTTGCTAAAAATGCCCATACGCTCAATAAATGGAATAATAAAACTACCATTTAGCCAGCTGATGGACTCGGTATTGGCATAATAAGAATTTTTGATGTCGTCCTTAGATATCAGATTGATTTTGTTTATTGTACCCGATTCCAAGTTCATTTCAGCATATACGGTAGCAACTGAAGTAAGACCATCTTTTTGGTTAGCTAAGATTCGAAGGGTTTTCTCTGCCAGGTTGAACGAAACCTCTGATCCCTCTCCCGCGATACTACTTGTATAATCACGGGGCAAGAATTGATGATAAAGTGGTTTCATTTGAACATCATAGGCATTCATCAGAAGTGATCCCTCAGATGTAATAGAACCATGGCTGCTCGTAACAGAGAACCTTGGGGAAATAGTAACGAGAAGCGTATTGTTGTATTCTGCAATATGTCTGATATTCATGTATTTAATATCTGAGAAAGTCAGATCGTTGAATTTTTTGTTGACCGGTACAAAAGACTTTTGCAGTTCTTTAATATGGGTTTTATCAAAAACTTCCTTTGTAGAGGTATAGGTGCCGTTATTGAAATCGATTCTTGCAATTAACGTAGAGCGTTCCTTGTTCGTATTTTTGTAGAATATGCCAATGTAATTTACCAGGGGCTTTTTACTACTTGCAAAACTTATCGACGATATTTCATCCTGATTAAAAGCATCCAAAGGAATGCTAACGGTTTTAAGTGGGCTGGGGTTGCTGCTCAAATAAATTGCAACATTGCATTTTCCTTTCGAAGCATCTACCGTACTGATGATAAAACTGCCGTCATCTCCACAAGATGCTTTCCAGGTATCTCCATCTGGCATTTCAGGCTCCATTTTTTGAATCTGCTCCAGTTTATCATTAAAATCGATTACGGTGTAGCTTTGAGATTCATTAAAATCCTTATCCATTTTTAGTGCCGTGAAGAAGCCAACAACAGGTAATCCAATATGCACCTTGCGTTTTAGGCCGGTTAATCTGGTGGCCATCTTAAAATAAGAGCCATCTTTAGCCATAAAAAATTCTGGTGTTTCAACATAATCTTTGCTTCCTTCGTAAATTACTTTTTCGGAAAGTATTTTACCGGTTTTTTCTTCGAGAAGATAGGCTTTAAACTGGTTGGTGAAACTTTTGAAATAACTGCGGTCTGAAGCAGCAATAACCATGATATTGTTTTTGAACTTTCCAATGGCCATTGGAAAACCGACAAGTGTTGTCAGCCATTGCTGACTGAGCTTATCATCAACGGTAACCACTGCAAAGTCGGCTTTGGGAACGTCAACAATCATGGCGATGGCATTACCCGATAAATCTACCTTAGTGCCATAATTACTATCATAAGAAGCCCTGATGTTCCAAGTTGGTTTTTTAATGACATTAATCTGCTGTTGAGCGAAGGTATTGAACTGCAAAAAGATAAGCAATAGGGAGAGAATTAGTTTAATTTTCATTTAGTTATTTGGTTTTTGCCCAAATATATCAAAATAATCAAACCAGTTTTTTCTCAATTTCCTTAAAAATATCCATATAGTCTTTTTCTAAAACCACTTTGAAAAGGCCCAGCTGAAAAGTAAGCTCCTGCAACTGCTTTTCACTTAATGTTTCTGGCCATAAACGCATACAGATTCTGTTAAGGGCATAACTGATGTTTTCGAGTTTTTGATAGCTTAACAGGTATTTACTGCTGATGAATTTTGCTAAAAACCCAAAAAATACTTCAGGATCTTTTAGCTTGCAGTGCTCCAGAAAATCGCTTAATGATTCTTTTTTTACTGCTTCGAGTTTATCGTAAAAATGGTTTACCTGGATTAAGTTGTGTTCAACCAATAAATGATCCAATAAAAGTTCTAAGCCAATATGCGCGAGAAATGAGGGACGAACTGCTGTATTTTCAACTATAGGTTTAATGAGCTGCTTAAGTTCGGTGGTTTTTTCCAAAAAGAAATTAGAGGAATGAAAAAGCAGGTCGACAGCTAAATGTCTTTTCCAGCCAAAAAGCAGGTTTTCCTCATCAGGATTTCCTTTAAACAAGAATTCGTTTTTCTGTGGGTATAAATTTGCCTCTTTGGCAGCATTTTTAATCAGATCTGGCAAAACCGTTCCCATTACCACATTGGCATCATTATTTGTCCGGTCGAAATAATAATGGGATAAAAAGTTCATCTTGCAATGTAATGTTTTCTTGTATTGTTGTAAAGAACCAATAGTAAAATATTGGTAAGGATAGGAGGTGGAAAGATCAATTATGGTAACTCAATTACAATACCAACTAATTTGCTTTAAACTAAGCTAAAATTTTATCTTTGCACCCACATTATTAAAGTGTTTGTACAATGACGAATTTTGTTGAAGAGTTAAGATGGCGTGGCATGCTGCATGATATTATGCCGAATACGGAGGAAAAGTTAAACGAGGGTATGACTTCTGGTTATATCGGTTTCGACCCCACCGCAGATTCGTTGCACGTTGGTCACTTAACGCAGATCATGACACTGATTCATTTTCAAAATGCCGGGCACAAACCATTTGCTTTGGTTGGTGGTGCTACGGGTATGGTGGGCGATCCATCAGGCAAATCTGATGAACGTAATCTTCAGACCCCTGAAATGATTGAGCATAACCTGAAAGGGATGAAAAAGCAATTGGCTAAATTCTTAAAATTTGAAGAAGGTGGAAATGGCGCAGTAATGGTTAACAATGCCGATTGGTTTAAGGATATGAATCTTTTTACCTTTATCAGGGATGTAGGTAAACACATTACCGTAAATTACATGATGGCGAAAGACAGCGTTAAAAGACGTTTGGAGGGTGATTCTGGTCTGTCTTTTACCGAGTTCTGTTACCAGTTGATTCAGGGTTACGATTTCTATCATTTATGGAAAAACGAAAACTGCTTGGTACAGATGGGCGGATCTGATCAATGGGGTAATATTGTTACCGGTACAGAGCTGATCAGAAGAAAAGATGCCGGTACAGCTTATGCCATTACCACACAATTGATCAAAAAGGCAGATGGAACCAAATTCGGTAAAACCGAGAGTGGTGCAGTTTGGTTAGACCCAGAGAAAACTTCTCCATATAAATTTTACCAGTTCTGGTTGAATGCATCCGATGACGATGTGAAAAAATGGATCCGCATTTTTACCCTTAAAAATAAGGAAGAAATAGAAGCCTTAGAAAAAGAACATGATGCGGCACCACATTTGCGTATCCTGCAGAAAGCTTTAGCTGAAGATATCACCATCAAAACACACTCAGTGGAAGCGTTGGAAACGGCTATTAAAACTTCAGAATTCTTGTTCGGAAACGGATCTTTAGAATTTTTGAAAAGCTTGTCAGAAAATCAGGTGTTAGAAATGTTCGAAGGTATTCCGCAGTTTAATATTTCGAAATCTGAATTGGCTGATGGCATTGATGCGGCTACTTTATTTGCAGAAAAGGCTGCTGTTTTCTCCTCTAAAGGCGAAACCAAAAAACTGATCCAGGGTGGAGGTGTTTCTGTAAATAAAGAAAAAGTAGCAGATGCTACCCAGGTTTTCAATACCGCTCATTTGATCAACGATAAATTTATTGTGGTACAAAAAGGAAAGAAAAACTACTTCCTTTTAATCGCAGATTAATATTTTCGGGCCCAATGAAATTAAAGGTAAAAGATTTATTCATTGGGCTCGAATTTAAGATAGAACAGGAAGTTGATCTCCCAGCAGAAATTCTTTTAGCGCGTATCACTAAATAATTAAAAAAACAGGATTACCTGATTTTAGATCGATCAATTCAAAAAATCCTGTTTGAACAAAGATACCTTCATGAGAAGGTCACAATCTTTTATATTTGGGATAAAGTAAGAAATGGTAGTTTCGAAGTAGTTGAAAATGATAGCCATCAAATCTTAAAATTTCTGTTTTCGGTATCAATATCTGGGATAATTCTGTCCATCCTTACCCTAATTAGGATATGTTGGATGGTTGGCTATATGGTTCCCTCTTGCACTTATTTTTACAATACTCACGACTCAAAGAGTAATCGATATCAAAAACAAGACAAACGAAATTTTTAAAGAGATTACCCGACCAGAAGCAAATTAATCATCGTCGTTATAATAAATTGGCTTTTAAAAATTTTTCTTTGATCTTAAGACTTTCGATCAACCGGTCGGCCATAAAGGTGAGCATTGATCCAGGTGTGTGCTCTTCCGCTTCGAAAGTGTTCATGTAATCTGATTTGTTAATCAATTTAATGAATATAGGAGGATATTTAAACTTAAGGAGAATGATGTTCATGATGATTCTTGCAATTCTTCCATTTCCATCACCAAAAGGATGGATCGTATTTAAAAATTGAAAATGAAATTCTGTTACAATCTTCAAGATGTGGTCATCATTCGCATTTAATGTCAATGAGGATAAACGGTGGTTTGTCTTTTTTATTAAATCTGAGACAGCCACGGGTACATCATGAGGTTGTTTGTAGTAATGAATTTTACCAGATGAACGGGTAGTTACATTCTCAAGGATTTTGTACTTTCCAGGATCGTAGTGGATCGAATCAGACCATTGATCGGGGCTTTGCATCAGTACTTTATGAAGACGTTTAATATTTGCCTCAGTAATCTTGGTTGCCTGGTATTGCCCGAAAACCTCATCAAGTACCTGTTGGTGATTTAAGATATCCAGACAATCGCTGGTGGATGTATTTTTAGGAGCTACAAATTCTTTTAGTAATTGTATGGTCTGCCCGTAGGTCAGCGCATTACCTTCTATCTTGTTCGAGTTATACGTAAAGTCAATCTTGATCTTTTCAATAAAGTCATGGTCCCAATCTTTACCTACATTAAAGGCATCTATTTTTTTTTTTAGGCGATCAATCTTTTTTAACTTCGCTAAAATATCCATTAAAGAAACTTAATATCATAATCAAAACCCTTGGTTTTTATCTTAAAAAGCCAGTTTTTGTAAAGATTTCTTCCAATCACAGGTTTTCCATCTTTGAGGATTAGGGTTTCTCCAAAGATAAAATGCTGGAGATCCTGCCGGAATTCCTTCCGGATATCATCCAGAAAAATTGTTTCCTTTTTATTTGAGATCTCAGATAGCTGTTTTAACCGCTTTGATATTACATTCAGGCTTGGCATTTCTTTATTTTAAGATTATCCCCTGGATCAAAATTAACAAATATTTGCTGACTTTTTTCTATAAGGGATATGATTTACTTTCTTTCAGAAAAGATTTTTAAATATCCTAATGGCAGAATTCTTCATTAGATCTATGTAAGTAAATTTACTCATATTCTACTAGGCGGTCCTTTTCATCTTTTTTACGGTTAAAGCGGTAAACCAGTGTTGCGGTGGTTAATCTTCTAATGCCGCTAAACTCGATTCTAAATAATAAGTAGCTGAAAACCTCTTCGGAAACTTTATTCGCGAATTCACAGGGGTAACCAAATAGGGCGGGTTGCTTTTATACACTTGATCTTAAAAAGAAAAAAGCCACTAAAGTGGCTTAAATGAGATGCTAATTTCTAGATTTTTTAGTTAAATACGTAAAACTTATTAAAGCACTTATAACATTTGTATCTCTTAACTGAAATCCACGGCATAAGCGTTTTAAAGATAAAGCCCCTTGGTACCCTATAGGTTTCGAAGTTTTTGCACTTCGGGCAAGATAGGCGGGTTTTAACTAAAGTCAGTTCTTCTGAGGGTTCCATAATAAGCATAGTTTGGTTGGGTAAATCAAACTTACGCAAAATAAAACCTAAGAATATCATAGAAAAACTACCATTTTGTTCATTTCATCGACTATTATTCAGTCTCAACATAAAATATGCGCAAACAGGCGCTTAAAGCTGCTTTTTGTTTTGTAATTTTTTGTTTATGTATCAGTTAACAGACAATAATCGAGCGTTTTTTTTACTCATAAGTGGGGGCAACTGAGCTATTGTTTCACGTTCCAGTAAAAACTGCTTAATGCAGCAATGGGATTGTTTTTATCATTTTAATGCAATGATGTTGCAAATATATTTGGTAAACTTGTAAATGCAACTAAATTGCTTTTATATTTGTGAACTAAATTTATTTTGATGAAACTACGGAGTTACAGAATCAACCTCGACCGGATCGGGATTACCGCCTCAACACTTTGTGCCATACATTGCGCCGCACTGCCATTTTTAATTACGGTTTTACCCATGTGGGGAATGGGTTTCTTAGCGAATGAAGCGGTTGAAATTACCATGATCGCCGTTTCTTTAATCATTGGTATTTGGAGTTTAAGTACCGCTTACCGCAAACAACATCGCCGTATTATACCCATTATGGTACTTATTGCTGGATTTGCCTGTATAACATTGGGGCATTTTTCGGGTATTGAGCCATTGGAGCCAATCCTAATCCCGATTGGTGGATTTACCATTGCCGCGGCCCACTATATCAATTTACGAATGCTTAAGTCTTGCCCATTGGGTCATTAGTCAGTTATGTCAATGAATTCTAAAATCTTATTTATCCCTGCATTGTTGTTTATTGCGATGTTAAACCCTGCCTGTAAGCATGGCACAAATGATGGCGTAGAGCTTTACAGGCGTTATGCCATCAAAAATCTGGTCGTTAAAAAAGTGCAAAAGGTGATAGGTCATGATTAAGATCAGCGCATTAGCACATGTTTATGAGAAGGGAAGGAGGTTGAAATTTCCTTACTGGGAAATCGCCGATATGGAGCAATGGCTTTTACTAGGTGCATCTGGCAGTGGAAAGAGCACATTGCTTAATATTATTTCTGGGCTTTTGGAGCCAACTCAGGGCGAAGTTTTAGTTAACGGAACTGATTTATATACTTTACCTGCAAGAGGACGAGATCGGTTCAGGGGGCGGCATATCGGTATTATTTTTCAAAGGCCGCATCTTATTCGTTCTCTCGATGTGCTCGATAATCTGGAACTTGCGGCAGTAATGGCCGGGGTACCTGTAGACCATGAACGGAATCTTTCACTTTTACACGAGCTGGGGATTGCCGGGCTGGCTAAAAATTATCCTGACCAATTAAGTGAGGGGCAGTTGCAAAGGGTTTCGGTGGCGCGTGCATTGGTCAACAAACCCGATCTGTTAATTGCTGATGAGCCTACCTCTAGCTTGGATGATGAGAATGCCAGTTTGGTGATCCAGATGCTGACTACCCAGGCTAAAGATAATGGTGCTGCACTGATCATTGCTACACACGATAGGAGGGTGCAGGAATATATTACTAAAACCTATCTACTCTAATGAATATTTTTAAAATCAGCAGCAAAAACCTCGTTAGGAATAAGCTAACAACAATTTTGAATATTATTTTAGTTGCCTTTGGTATAGGCATTCTCTCTATTCTATTTTTGGCCGCCAACCAGATTGGAAATAAACTGGAAAAAAATGCCAGGGATATTGATTTAGTTGTTGGTGCAAAAGGAAGTCCTTTACAATTGATATTAAGCAGCATTTACCACATCGATTATCCTACTGGAAATATCCCTGCAAAAGATGCTTACAAATTAATGCAAAACTCTATGGTTAAGCGGGCTGTTCCCTTGGCATTGGGCGATAATTACAACGGTTACCGGATTGTCGGCACCGATAGTACTTTCTCTAATCTTTATGGTTTATCCCTAAAAAGTGGCAATTTTTGGCATAAAGATTTAGAAGTAACCCTGGGGAGCACGGTTGCTTTAACATCCAGGCTGAAGATTGGCGATTCTTTTTTTGGCGCACATGGTTTAACTGGCAACGGAGATATTCATAAACAACATGCTTACCTCGTAAAAGGAATCTTAAAACCACAGGGGAATATAACCGATAACCTGATCCTGACCAATATTGGCAGTGTGTATAAAATGCACGAAGAAAAGCATAATCAGGAGCATGGCCATGTTTCTGGAGCAGAAGCTAAAGAAATTAATGATAAACAAATCACCGCCTTACTGATCCAGTACAAATCGCCCATGTCGGTGATTGTTTTTCCACGGATGGTTAATCAAAGTACAAACATGCAGGCCGCCTCTCCGGCAATGGAAAGCGCGAGGCTATTTTCTTTGATCGGCGTTGGGATTGATACGCTGCAATGGTTTGCCGTATTTATTATGGCGATTGCCGCCTTAAGCATTTTTATCAGCCTCTATAACGCGATGAAAGAACGGAAATACGATCTGGCCATTATGCGCTGCCTCGGTGCATCAAAATCGAAACTGTTTTTCCTGGTCATGTTTGAAGGGGTTTTGGTTACGCTTATTGGTGCCTTATTAGGTTTATTGATCGGGCATGCTGCGCTTGAGGTAATCGGGGCCTATCAGGAATCTTCGCAGGCAAAATTAACGGGGTTTACTGCAGTTCCACAGGAAATATATTTAATCTGGATCGGGCTGTTTATTGGCACTTTAGCCTCGCTTATTCCTGCTATGCAGATTTACAAGGTTGATATTGCCGAAACTTTAACCAAAAACAGATAATCCGTTAAGGTTAATGCAATGAAGAAATTGGTTTTATTGGTTGTTTCATGTTTAGTTATCCACGTAGTAGCGGCGCAGGTTAAGGTACATACCGACTTGCGCACGCCTACCTGGAACCTGATCGGTTTGAGATACGATGCCGAAATTGCACCAAAGAAATGGGGAAGTGTTTTTCCGCCTGCATTAAGGGCATTACACCATAAAATCATAGAACTGCCCGGTTATATCATCCCCACAAAGGTAGGGTCGAAATTTAGCGAATTTATGTTTTCTATTGTGCCTATCGCTTCCTGTCCTTACTGTGGCTCGGGCGATATTCCATCAATGGTGCAGGTAAAAATGTTAAGGGCTATCCCCATTACAGAAAAAGCAATTAAGCTCAGGGGAATTTTCATGATTAACGACTCCGGGGATGACAGGAGCGAGTTTTTCCTGTTAAATGCAAAACTTTTATAGGCTCATTCGATCATGAAGAAATGCATTTTGGTCCTATTGGTTTTAATCTCCATTACAGCAACGGCTCAGGTATCTGTGCACACAGAGATGCGAACCGCCACATGGAATCTCATTGGTCTAAAGTACGATAAGCAGGTTAAACCCTTGGTTTGGCAGGCCGTTTTTCCACCGGCGCTAAAAGCAATCCATAATAAGATAATTGAACTCCCTGGGTATATTATTCCCACTAAAGTAGGCAATAGCTTCAGCGAGTTCATGTTTTCTATCGTGCCCATTGCCTCTTGCCCCTATTGTGGGACAGGCGATATTCCTTCAATGATCGAAGTAAAGACTTTGAAACCCATCAACTGGACAGAAGAAGCCATTGTCCTACGGGGAAAATTTATAATCAACGATTCTGGTGATAGCCGATCTGCTTTTTTTCTTTTAGACGCCGTAAAACGATGAGACATGTATATTTTATTTTTTTCCTGTTTTCGGTTTGTACGGTCAATGCACAAACGCAAAAGCACAGTCCGAAAGATCAGTTGCGATCTTTAAACTGGGACATCATCGGTTCTGTGAAATTTGAACTTACTGAAAAGAACGAACTTATGCCCTTGTTTACCGAATCAATTAAACGTTTTGAAGACAGGGAATTTGATTTGACAGGTTACCTGATTCCGATAAAAAGCGGATCGAAACAGCAGAAATTTCTCCTGGCTACCCTGCCCGTTAACCAGTGTTATTTTTGCGGACAAAATGGTATTCCGGTAATGATTATGATTGAAATGGAACGTGCGGTACCTTATAGCGAAAAACCGATCCGTATACGGGGGATTTTAAAATTGGAGCAAAAGGATGCGAGTTATGCGCCACCAATAAGCATCAAAAATGCCAAACTCATTAATTAATTGTTTATTTTTGTATGGTTATGGAAGATAATACTGCGCGTTTCGAAAAACTTTTGGTTAAAAATGGACTAAAAAGAACTGCCCCGCGTTTGCAGGTGCTGGAGATTTTGAGTGGAAGGGATTCTGCAACCTCTCAGCCTTATTTGGAGCAAGTGATGGGTAAAGATGCAGACCGTGTTACCTTGTATCGTGTTTTGCAGGCTTTTGAAGAAAAAGGGATTATCCATAAGGTTTTAGATCAACAGGGCACAGCCAATTATGCCATTTGTTCTGATGGTTGCAGCGCACATGACCACCATGATGAACATGTACACTTTAATTGCGATAACTGCCATAAAATTTACTGTTTGGATACCGTTAAGATTCCGGCATTAAAAGTTCCGGCAGGATTTAAAGTGGCACACCTTAATTTGATTGCTACTGGTTTATGTGCGAGCTGTTCGGATAAGGTAAATTAGCGTTTACTGCACCAATAGATTACATCCCCTTATATCGGCATTATCAAATCTGCCCAATACTTCAAAACTTTGATCGGGATTTATTCTGCCCAGATCTTGCGTGGCAATAAAGGAGCAGGAATTAAGATTGGCCAGATCGATGACATTAATGCCTCCAGTTCTGCCATTTTCGATTAAACTTAAAGGATCATTGGTGTCGCGGATTAAAACCTGCATCCAGTTAGGACAGTTGAAAATGCCTTCTCCTAAAGAATAAGCCTGAGAAAGTAGCTCCGTCATTCCATATTCGCTATGGATTGATTTTACACCAAATCCTTTGGTTAATTGTTCATGCAGCTCCTCGCGTACCATTTCTTTGCGTTTCCCTTTCATTCCTCCGGTTTCCATTACAATCAGCTCAGGGAAATCGATATCAAACTGTTCTATAAAATCGAGCAGGGCATAGGTCACGCCAATTAAAACGGTTTTCTGTTTTTTTGATTTAAGCTCGAGGAGGGTTTTCAGTAATTCATCGTGGTTATATAAAAAGTAACCGCTTTGTGGGTGTCTGCTTTTTTCGATCAGGTCGTTGACCATATAAATCAATGATGAGCCCGATCGCTGCTGGTAGGACGGGAGCAGCGCCAAAAAGCAATATTCGGTAATGTCTCCGTAAAATTGGGCAAAAGCTTGTAGATAGCTCTGCTCATATAATTTAACATTGCTTACATGATGGCTGCTTTGTACCATGCCTGTAGTGCCCGAACTGCTGAACGTAATTTCTATTGGATTGGTACTGCTCAGAACAGCATGGCTTTTAAAAAAACTGATGGGTAAAAAGGGAATCTGTGCAATTTCGCTCACCTCATCTGCATCAACACCTAAATGGAAGATATATTCGCGGTAAACATTACAGTTTTGCGCCTGTAACTTAAAAATGTTTAATGCCAGGGCGTTAAACGCATTGGTGCTTTTTACTGAAAATATATCCTTAGCTGTTAAATTCACAGGGCAAAAGTACAAAGCATTATGCTATTTTCTCGTCAGTTTTTTTTGCCAGCATCGCCATGCGGAACTGATAACCACAATAGCCACTTATTCCGGCAACCAGGCCACTCAAAATACCGGTAACCAAAAGCAGTGCCCACCACAGTTTGATACCCGTCATTACGGCTACACGCCCCGCCAGTACGTTGTCGTTAGGTAAACTTTTAAATAAAGCATAACCTATCCAAAGTAAAAAAATAGCAAGGAACGATTGCCAGAAGGCTATTTTTCCTGTTTTGCCAATAATACCGCAGGTAGCAAAAGAAATGACAATGATCATCCACCAGGGGGCGATCATTTGCAGTAGAAAACAGATTATTAATATAACAATGAAAACCATTTTAGCCTATTTAGAAATTTTTAAACGAGAAATAACTGTACCCGATTTATCATCAGGACTTTGCATATAAAACAGATCGTATAATTTACCATTTGCCCAGGTATCGATCATATTATCATAAAATTTGCTTCCAGGATTGCCTGATTGGCCACCAGGATAAACACCATGTCCTTTTGGCGTTTTACCCAATTCAATCACCATCCGCCACGAAGGTCCATTGGCTTCGCTTAATGCATTAATAGCTGTTTTCGCGCCACCAATTTGTAAAACTTTCGAACCGAACCCTGGTATTTTGGCCAGATGCGGTACGTTGGTCTGTTTCACATTCGCCCAGTCCCAATCTTTGTTTATCGGCCCAAAGCGTCTTTCTAAACTATCACAGCTATATTTAAAGGCTTCGTTAACCAGATCAGGTAATGTTTCTTTTTTGCTGGTATTAATGTTATCGTACCAAATAGCATTGGGTTCTTTCAAAATCAGCTCAACCGTGCGGTCTCTTGATGGGTAACGCATGGGGATTCCTTTCACTTCGAATTCATCCGCCCAGATATTATGTGATAGGCGTTTGGTCCATATCTCGAATACACTGGCTGCAATTTCATGGGCATCATAACGTTTGTTCCACTTGTTCAGGTAAGCCAATGCTTCTTTTTGCGTTGCATTTAACTGTTCGTTGTTTAGTAACGGTAACAATGCAGGAACCAGGTTTTGCGCCATAATGCTGTAATTGTCGGTTTGCATCAGGCGGATACTGTCTAAGGTCGCCTTATTCATAGCCGATAAACGGTCATTAATCCGCTTGCCCCGCTCGTAAGGTGCAAATTCCCAGTTAATGTAATAAGGATAAGTGGTATCGGTAGAAGACTGATTGGCCGAGCTTACAAAACCACGTGGCGGATTTTTAACCGTTGGGTTCTGTGCATTTGGGATCCATCCCTGCCAGTCGTATGCCGGGTCGGTACCATCCAGTATAAATTTGCCCTGATCTTTCCATTTTAGCGGAAATTTGCCATTTGGCGTGATGGCAATATCATTATCTACACTGGCAAAAACGAAGTTTTGTGCAGGTGCAGTGTAAAAAGTTAAAGCCTTGCGGTAATCGTTGTAATTTTTTCCACGGTTTAAATAATAGAAAGTCATCAACTCATTCGATTCATCGTGCGCAATCCACCTTAAAGCATCGCCAACGGGTACATTGTCGGCCCTGCCGTATTTTGGTTTCTGGAAATATACCACTGGCCCGTGATGGGTATAGTAAACCGTATCTACTTTGTCTTTTCCTCCACGTATTTTAATGGTTTCGAGTCGTTTGGTTGTGGCTTTCCATGTATTGTTATACCAATATTCATTGTGGGTCGAATCCTTAAATTTGATCTGATAAAAATCAAGCACATCGGCAGCAACATTCGTTACGCCCCAGGCTATTTTCTGGTTAAAACCAATAATTACACCAGGTGCACCGGGTAAAGAAACGCCATAGGTATTTACCCCAGGTGCATGTAGCTGAATCTGGTACCATATTGATGGAAGCGTTAAATCCAAATGCGGGTCGTTTGCCAGAATCGGATATCCTGATGCGGTTTTAGCACCAGATAAAGCCCAGTTATTACTGCCAATGCCTTCTATTTTTTCGGTTGTTTTTACCTCGCCGGTTTGAGCCTGGGTGAAGCTTTCCGGTGTTTTTGGTGTTGGCAGGGGTGAAAAATCCCATTTTGTGCCAACCGGGATAATCGGGTCTTCACGGAAAGGATAATCAGGGAAAAGATTTTTGGTCACCTCAGGTCCGAATTTTTTCAGGATGTTGGTCATGTAAAATTCGTCGGAACCCATGGCTAATACTGCCGACATCTGTTTTAGGAGCAAAGCACATTTTACCGGGGTCCAGTTTTCGGGCTTAAAATCGAGTATTTTGTATTCTAAGGGATAATTGGCTTTAGAAAGTGTTTTGATATAGGCATTAATTCCTTCGGTATAAGCCAAGATCATTTCTTTTGCTTTCGGGTCGGCCATCATGCCTTTTAATGAGTTTTCAGCCCCATAAACCATGCCCATCCGGCGCTGATAACGATCTACCTCAATGGCTTTATCACCCACCACTTCACTAATTCTTCCGGCTGCAAAACGGGTTTGAAAATCCATTTGCCAAAGGCGGTGCATGGCGGTTACATAACCTTGTGCCAGATACAGATCGTGATCATTCTGTGCGAAAATATGGGGGATCATGCGGTCGTCAAAAACGATTTCGATTTTATCTATTGCGCCTTTAATCTTCGCTTTATGGTTAAACATAAAATGATTGTTCTCTGCATTTTGCCAGAAACCCATAAAAGGATTTAGGAATTTTAACAAGGGAGGCGTACTGCCTAATTTGGTATTAAATAAAAAAGCTAATGCTATCGGAATGATGATGCAGAACAGGGCTTTAATTTTATTCATAATGGCTAGCTAACAAGTCTTTTGCTAAGATAGGGCAAAATGACGGTTTATGTTTAATGCAAAATACAACAAACTGTATATCAATCAAAATTATAATTTGAATTGAAATTATTATGCTAACATAATTTGTTTAATTCAAAAAAAGAATTTAAGTTTATATAACTAATAATACAAACAACCAAATTAACAATCGTTTATGAGCAGAATTTTTACACAGATCTTCTACGTGTTATTATTTGTGTTCGCGGGCAACCTCGCGGCACAGGCACAAAGTATTACGGTAAGCGGAACCGTAAAAGATAAGCAATCGAAAGAAGGACTAGCAGGGGTTAGTTTAACTATCAAAGGTCAGTCTGGCGGTACCGCCTCCACAAGTAATGGTAGTTTTACTTTTACCACATCAGCAAAGGTTCCCTTCACTCTAGTGGCATCTTATGTAGGTTACGGTACCGTAGAACAGCAGATTACCGGAAGCACTTCGGGTATTAACCTGGAACTGGAAACCGCGGTTGTATTGGGTGGTGATGTTGTAGTTTCGGCCTCACGTACACCCGAGCGTATATTAGAATCGCCGGTTTCTATTGAGCGCATGAGTGCCGCCTCTATCAGGGAAATCGCCGCGCCATCATTTTACGATGCCCTGAACAATATGAAGGGTGTAGAAAGCAGTATGCAGAGTTTAACTTTCAAGTCGATTAATACACGTGGTTTCAATTCGAATGGTAATACGCGTTTTAACCAATACATCGATGGAATGGATAACCAGGCACCGGGACTGAATTTCTCGGTAGGTAACATTGTGGGCATCACCGAACTGGATGTAGATAATGTAGAACTTTTACCGGGCGCTTCATCTGCCCTTTATGGTGCAGGTGGTATTAACGGTACCTTGTTAATGACATCTAAAGATCCCTTTAAATATCCTGGTGCAAGTTTTCAATATAAAACAGGGGTAAACCATGTGAACGATGACAATAGCAGCGTGCAGCCTTTCAATCAGTTAGATGTGCGCATGGCAAAATCATGGAACAATAGATTTGGCGTAAAAGCTGCATTTTCTTTCCTGCAGGCAAAAGATTGGTTTGGTAATAACTATTCTAATTTTGATAGGACTGCAAATTCGGTTAAACCCGGGGACAGAAGTTCTGATCCAAATTATGATGGAGTAAATGTTTATGGCGATGAGGTTAATGCAAACCTTCGTTTTGTAGCCGCCGGGATATCCGCTAATCCTCAGCTTGCGGCTGCATTTGCTGGCTTTAACGGGATTATGACAGCCGCACCTACTGCAAGTTATGGTAATCTTGTTACGTTAATTAATGCAAATCCAGCTTATGCAGCATTACGCCCTGCTTTGCCCTATCTTGGTGTGGCTTATGGACTTCGAAATGGTTTGATTTCTAACCAGTCTGTTTCACGTACAGGTTATAACGAGTCTGATCTTGTTGACTACGGTACAAAATCATTAAAATTCTCAGGTGGTTTATATTACAATATTACGCCAACAATTCAGTTAATAGGTCAGGCAAACTGGGGAACGGGAACTTCTGTTTATACAGGTTCAGATCGCTATTCGCTCCGAAACTTTAATATCGGACAATATAAAATTGAATTAAAAGGTCAGGACTTTTTTGTTAAAGCGTACACCACACAGGAACGTTCAGGAGATTCTTATATTTCTTCAATCTTAGGAAGTTATATTAATGAAAAAACCAGTCCTTCCAGGACCTCCTGGTTTCCGACTTATACAGTTGCCTATGCCACTGCAAAAGCACAAGGAGCCACTGATGCTATCGCAAATGCTGCAGCGAGATCCGCTGCCGATGCAAGCAGGGCCTTGCCAGGATCCCCAGCTTTTAATATCAATAAGGATGCTATAATGAATACCAATATCAGTGCAACGAATTTTGCAACCGGAGTATATGGAGCAAAATTTGATGATAAAACCAACCTTTATCATTACGAGGGCCAATACAATTTTACCAATCTATTTAATAATGTAATAGAGTTTCAGGTTGGTGCATCCTCAAGGTTGTATCAGTTAAGGTCAGGCGGGACGATTTTTGACGATTTGAATCGTGAAATTAACATCAATGAATATGGTGCATTTGCACAAGCTGGTAAAAAAATTTGGGAGTTCTTTAAATTAACCGTGGCAGGTCGTTATGATAAAAGTACAAATTTTGAGGGCCGTTTTACACCGCGTATCACAGGAGTTTTCACTGTAGCAAAAAATAACAACATCCGTTTATCTTACCAAACAGGTTACCGTAACCCAACCACACAAAATCAATACATCGACCTTTCTGTTGGTGGTGGATCGCAAAGGTTAATTGGTGGTATACCTGTAAGTTTAGCTAAGTATGGCTTGTTAACTGAAGCAACTAAAGGTTATACAGAAGCCAGCTACCGGGCTTATAATGCTGCACTTGTATCAGGTGCATCACCTGCCGGCATTTTACAAAAATATACTTTCGATCCGCGTGGTGTACGACCAGAAAGCGTACAAGCTTATGAAATTGGTTATAAAGGTTTGTTAAGTCCGAGATTATTGATTGACGCTTATGGTTATTATAACCGTTATAAAGATTTTATTACTGCGGTTAATGTTTATCAACAGGTTGGTACAAGTACTGATTATGTAAAATATGGTGTACCTGTAAATGCAGAAGGTACTGTTACTTCTTATGGGGGTGCCTTAGGCCTGGATTATTTGATGGGTAAATGGAATGTTAGTGGTAACGTATCATATAATCAGATTGGCGATTTACCGAGTAATTATATTAATGATTTCAATACCCCTAAAATCCGTTATAACCTTGGCTTAGGAAATAAAGAGATTGTTAAAAACTTTGGTTTCAATGTTTCTTACCGCTGGCAAGATCAGTTTTACTGGAACTCTTCTTTCTCAGCTGGCCAGGTACCCGCATACAGTACGTTAGATGCACAGGTGAGTTTAAGAATCCCTTCAGTACAATCAATTGTTAAACTGGGTGGCTCAAATATACTGAACAAATACTATTTCACTTCCTATGGCAATCCTGAGGCAGGTGCAATTTATTACTTAGCCATTAGTTTTAATCCATAATTAGTGAATTGAGTTTTAAGGGCCTTCTATGCTAATCGTATAGAGGGCTTTTTTGTAGACTTAAACATTTGGCCAGTCATTGCTGGGGCGATCAGCTACGTCATTTAAATCTTCTTGAATGAACGCCCATATTTTCCTTTTAAATATATTGAGTCAAAGTCATGATGGAAGGCCATATTTCCTGATTTGAAATAAAATAACTTGTTTATTTTCATTAATCTTGTTTGGAATTTACAATTCTAGTATTATCTTTAGTTCAAGAAAACAGTACTTAATAACGCATCAAAAATGCATAATTAGCATAAGTTAGTGTAAAACTTACACTATTAAAAACAACTTTTGCAAAAAAGCTACATCCCTTTTATAAAATATTTGTATTATAGTACTTTCTTAAGCACATCCCGGTTTAAGAACCATGAATTTAAAATTTGAATAAATAAGGATGGAAGCGCAAAACGACAAAACTAACGAGACAAGTGACCTGATCGAAAAGGAACAAGAAATACAACATTTAAACAATCCAGTAGATATATCGGTAAAGCCAATTGTTAAACAATACCTTGGTGCAGTTAAAAAAGTAAAAAAGGAGGGCAACCGTTTTTATTTTTCTGATGGCGATGCAAGAGTAGAAGTTCGCGTGGTAAGCGATGATATTATCCGGGTTCGCCTGGCTCCTCATGGCGTTTTTTTAGATGATTTTTCTTATGCCGTGCCTGAAGTGGATCAAAAAGTTTCTGTTTTTAAAATGCAGGAACACGATGATCATTTCACAATTTCTACCCATGCGGTAACCTGTAAAATAGAAAAAGCAAATTTCCATATTTCCTTCTCTGATAATATTACCAATGTAGTTATGGTTGATGAAGCCAATTCTATGCACTGGGAAGAAAATGTAGATTTTGGCGGTTATTATATCTACGCAACCAAAAAATGCCACCCTGAAGAAAATTTCTTCGGTTTAGGTGATAAATCTGGCAATTTTAACCTACGCGGCAGGCGGTTCGAAAACTGGAATACCGATGCTTACTCTTTCGGCTGGAACCAGGATCCACTTTACCGCACCATACCTTTTTATATTGGTTTGCATAATCAGGCGGCTTATGGTATCTTTTTCGATAATACCTTTAAATCATATTTCGATTTCGGTTCAGAAGATGTAAATAAAACCAGTTTCTGGGCCGATGGCGGAGAATTGCAATACTATTATATCCACGGGCCACATATTATGGACGTGGTTAAACGTTATGCAACTTTAACCGGAACGCACCCGATGCCTCCAAAATGGACTTTGGGTTATCAGCAGTGCCGTTGGAGTTATTACCCTGAGACAAAAGTTAAAGAAATAGCCAAACAGTTCAGGGAACGTAAAATCCCTTGCGATGCCATTTATCTGGATATCGATTACATGGATGGCTACCGCTGTTTTACCTGGAACAAAAAATACTTTCCAGATCCACGGAGAATGATTAAAGAACTTTCTGATGATGGCTTTAAAACCGTAGTTATGATCGATCCTGGAATTAAGGTAGATGACGATTACTGGGTTTTTAAAGAAGGTAAAGAGAAAAGATTTTTCTGTCGCCGTAGCGACGATTATTATATGGAAGGGCATGTTTGGCCTGGCCGCTGTCAGTTTCCCGATTTTACCAATCCAAAAGTACGGAGCTGGTGGGGTAATTTATACAAAGAATTGGTAGACATGGGCGTTGCAGGTTTCTGGAACGATATGAATGAGCCAGCCGTGTTTGGTTCAGGAACTTTCCCTAATGATGTCCGTCATAACTATGATGGTTACCGTGGCTCACACCGTAAAGCACATAATGTTTATGGCATGCAGATGGTGCGTTCTACCTACGAGGGATTAAAAAAATTAATGCGCAATAAACGTCCGTTTACCATTACCAGGGCTGGTTATTCGGGCATGCAACGTTATGCAAGTGTTTGGACCGGCGATAATATTGCCACCTGGGAACATTTAAAGATCGGAAATATCCAGTGCCAGCGTTTATCGGTTTCTGGCGTGCCTTTCTGTGGAACAGATATTGGCGGATTTAGTGGTGAGCCTGATGGGGAATTATTTACCCGTTGGATCCAGTTAGGTACTTTTTCTCCATTTATGCGTGCACACTCTGCAGGTGATACTGCTGAACGCGAACCCTGGAGCTTTGGCGAATTTTTCGAAGATATTAACCGTAAGTTTATCGAATTAAGGTATCGTTTAATGCCTTACCTGTATTCGGTATTCTGGGAGCATCACCGTTATGGTTTTCCTATTCTAAGGCCACTGGTGATGTTGGAGCAGGAAAATATCAGCAACAGTTTTCGTCAGGATGAATTTTGTTATGGGGATAAACTGTTAATTTGCCCGGTTTTAGAACAAGGTGCAATATCCAGAAAAGTTTATCTTCCAAAAGGAACCTGGTATAATTTCTGGACCAACGAAATCCTCGACGGCGGTAATGAATATACAGTTGATGCCAAGATCGACAGTATGCCAATGTTTGTAAGGGCAGGTACCGTTTTACCAGAATATCCGGTCATGCAATATGTGGATGAAAAATCGATTACTGAAGTTGTATTGAATATTTATCACAGCGATTACGAGGTAAATTCATACATGTACGAAGATCATGGTGATACGTTTGCCTACGAACAGGACATTTATCTGGAAAAGAAATTCACCGTAAAAGGCGATGCTCAGGCCATTAAAGTGAACCAACGTAACGAAGGATTGTATACCCCTAATTATGAATTTTATGTTTGCAACGTTATCGGCGTAAAATTCCAGGTGAAAAAGATCATTATCGATAATAAAGAGGTGAAAGATTTTTATACCGACGATCAGAATATCCTGCATTTCAAATGCAATAAAAACTTCTTAGAAATACAAATCTTGAGTTTGTAACATTGAACCCCAAATGCTGTTTAGTATTTGGGGTTTCACCCAGTCTAACCAAAATACCTATGCCGTCAGCAAAAAAAGTTCCTGTAAAGAAATCATCCCAACCAAAAATTGATAAACAGAAATCCGTTTGGATCCATAGTTTATTTACCGATTATGATATTGATCTTTTTCTTGTAGGAAAGCATTTTAGGCTTTACGAGAAAATGGGCTCGCATTTAATTACAGTTGATGGTGTCGCTGGAACTTATTTTTCAGTTTGGGCACCCAATGCGATTCGTGTAAGTGTAGTGGGTAATTTTAACGATTGGAACAACGCCTCGCATCCGCTGAGTGTCCGATGGGATAAATCGGGTATTTGGGAAGGTTTTATCCCAGGTATCGCAAAGGGAGAAGTTTATAAGTATTTTGTTAAAGGTTTCGATGAATCGGAGCATTTAAAAGGCGATCCTTATGCCAGGAGATGGGAACATCCTCCGCAAACAGCTTGTATTGTTTGGGATACCGATTACACCTGGAAAGACAAAGCCTGGCTGAATAAAAGGGCAAAGATAAATGCATTAGATCAGCCGATTTCGGTTTACGAAATCCACTTAGGATCATGGGAGCGCGATCCGGATAATCCAGAGCGCGTACTAAATTGCAGGGAGGTAGCCGGCAGGCTTGTTCCTTATGTAAAAGAAATGGGTTTTACCCATGTAGAACTGATGCCCGTAATGGAATTCCCATTTTTCCCCAGCTGGGGTTATCAGATTACAGGTTATTTTGGCGCAAGTTCACGTTATGGTTCTCCACAGGATTTAATGTACCTGATTGATGAGCTCCATAAAGCAGGAATTGCGGTGATATTGGATTGGGTTCCTTCTCATTTTCCAGGTGATAGACATGGTTTGTATGAGTTTGATGGAACCCATCTATACGAACATGCCGATATGCGGAAAGGCTTTCATCCCGACTGGAAATCATATATTTTCAATTATGACCGAAACGAGGTACGCTCTTTTCTGATTAGTAATGCTTTGTTTTGGATAGATCAATACCATGCCGATGGGCTAAGGGTAGATGCGGTAGCATCGATGTTGTATTTTAATTTTTCCAGAGAAGACGGAGATGCCGCGACGAACGAATATGGTGGAAGTGAAAACCTTGGCGCCATACAGTTTTTGCAGGACCTGAATGTTGCCGTTTATGGGAATTTTGAGGGCGTACAAACCATTGCCGAAGAAAGCAGCACTTATCCTGGCGTAACCCATCCGGTATATGCAGGCGGATTAGGATTTGGCATGAAATGGATGATGGGCTGGATGAATGATACCTTAAAGTATTTCAAAGTAGAAACCCTTGGCCGGAAACATCACCATCACCAGCTAAGCTTTAGCATGACTTATGCGTTTACCGAGAATTTCATGTTGCCTTTCTCTCATGATGAAGTGGTGCATGGTAAGTCACCCATGCTGTATAAAATGCCTGGTGATGACTGGCAGAAGTTTGCGAACTTAAGGGCGCTTTATGCTTACATGTTTACCCATCCTGGAGCAAAACTCCTGTTTATGGGAAATGAGTTTGGCGAAACCAACGAATGGAACTTTACACAATCGCTGGATTGGCATTTGTTGCAATACCCACCGCATAAAGGCATGCAGGAAACCGTTAAGGCCTTAAACTTCCTCTACAGGAAGGAACCAGCCTTATATCATTTCAATTTTAGTTACGAAGGTTTTCAGTGGCTCGATGCCGATAATGCAAACGAATCAGTATTCACATTTATGCGCAAAGGACCAAAAGCAAAAGATACTTTGGTTATCGCCATAAACCTAACACCTGTGGTACGTGAGAATTATAGAATTGGCGTTCCTTTTAAAACCAAATGGACAGAAATTTTTAATACCGATGATATTGTATATTATGGGGGCGGTATTAATAACAGGGGAGATATAGTTCCTGATCTGGAAAATTATAATGGACAGGAATATTCAATAATTGTTGATTTACCACCATTGGCCGTAACGGTTTTTAAGAGCAAATAAAAAAAAGGTGACATTATACGCACCAAAACTAAATTCTTAAATAGCTTAAATAAGAAAAGCCTTCCATTGCTGGGAGGCTTTCTTAAACCCTGGAGTGGAAGCTTCCAGAGAGGGTGCAAAGATACAATAACCATTGTTTCCTGCAAGTATTATTTTTTAAATAATTTTTAAGGTATAAACCTTTGTCTAATACATTATGATAAAGCGCTGCCTGTTAGCGTTTAAACTTGATGTTTGCATGGAAAGATCTTCTTTTGGTAGGCGCTCAAATACCACCATAGCCTGGCTAGCATCACACTTTGTAGCTGCTTTCTGCATTTAGTTTGAAGATATTGCCCGCCGGTAAAAAATAGTCTTCCAAACCCAATTAAAATTTCTTTCCTTTTTTATACCGCAACTACAGCCTTTTGCTATTTGAGCGGTTATCTTAATCGTTGCTGTTTTCTGTTTTGCTTATTTTGGTTTAATGGTATTTCATCATAAATATCATAGCTAGATTCGGGCCATCCCCTCGCGTAAGATAAGAGAGCATAGACCAAAGTTTTTCATTCTTTAAGTTTTGTTGATAAATATCAACAAAACAGGCTTTTAGCGCCTATTATCGAGGGTAATGAATAAAGTGAACGGATAATGTGATATAGCGCTACTGTACTTTTGTACCTATAAGCAAACAAACAAAATTTAATTTTCACGTCATCCCAAACTTACATTGAAAAGGCGCTCTTGTCTATCTTTCCTGGTGTTTGTGCTGTTTTTTATGCCTGCATATTTATATGCGCAGTGTGAAAATACCGCACGGACTTATGCAAACTTTCAAGGTTCTTACATTGATGGATTAGGTATTTTAGGCGCAAATTTATATGGAAGTATTTCAGACGCATCAAATGCTGTAAATGGACAGGTTAAAGATGCTTCAACATTATCTGTTCCGATAGGAATTCTTGGTCTTACCGGATCGGCCACCCAATTTCTCGAATTTACTACAGATGGTGCTAATGCAAATAAACGCACAATAGCCGCAAATACCCCTGTAACGGTGAAACTGGCACTTCCAAAAGAATTATTGGGGCTTTTGAGCAGCTTTGAAATCGGTAGTTTTACAGACCTTCATGAAGTTCCCGGAAACACGCCTTTAATTGGTTATGGATATGAGCCAGGCTATGATGCAACCCGAACTCCTATTTATACATCTGCAAATATTGCCGGTGTAATTGGTGGAGGGGGAGAGATTGAAATTACGGTAACGCCAACACAGGCTTTTAACGGAATCTATGTAAAGATTGCCGGTGCCGTGGTTTCTACAGCATTATCATTAAAGGTTTTTCATGCTTATATCATGGAGCTAAGCACAGGATCAATCAATTGCGATGAAGCAATAGACGTACTCTCTGGTGTAAAACCCACTGCCTTGGGTGGAATTGCAAATTTAACAGGTACGGTTACCAATCCCTTTAATGCCATTGATCCGGATCCAAATAGCTACGCCTTGATTGATGTTGGTGCGTCTGTTTTAAATCAGGTATATCTTAATACAATTTTTAATAAACCATCTCAACCAGCTGATTCTGTAACCGTTATCCTCGAAAATCCTGGAGGGGGTCTTTTAGATCTTAGCCTTTTAACTGGCTTTACTATACAGCCCTATTTAAATGGAGTTGAAGCTGGACCTGCGTTTGAAAACACAGGTACTTTTTTGAATCTGAAATTATTACCTGGATCAACCAGCAAATATTCTTTAACCTTTTTGGTAACTGATGTGTACGACCGTTTGGAGATTACAATGGGCGGGCTTACGGGTGCTTTCAGCCGTTTAAGGATTTACGACATTAAGCGCAAGCTGGCAAAACCACGCACACTGGTGGATCCATCTACTACTGACGAGAAAATTATTTGTCAAGGCGGGACCGCTTCATTTTCTGTTCAAAATGCTCAAGATTGCACAGAATATAAATGGTACGATGCCGAGACTGGGGGTAATTTAGTTCATACCGGTTTGACCTATACCCCTCCTTCTACTCTTGCCGCCGGAGAATATAATTATTATGTACAGGCAAGTAGAACATATTGCGTTACTGCTGTTTCTGAACGCTTAAGGGTAAAACTTAAGGTAAACCCTTTACCAACGCTCGTGGTGCCCGGTGCAACAATCTGCAGCGGATCTTCTACCATAATAGCGGTTACCGCGCCAGATGCTGGTTTTACCTACAATTGGTACGATTTGCCATCAGGAGGCGCACTAATTAAAACAGGTACAACATATACAACTCCTATTCTTACAAACACAACCAGTTATTACGTAGAAGCTGTTAATACCCTAACGGGATGTAAAAATGCCGGAGGTGCGCAGGTGGTAGAAGTTAAAGTAAAACAATATGCACCTGTCCCCGCAATTGCCGGCCTTTCAGCGATGTGTAGCGGAACAAGCACAACATTTACAAATACCTATGCAGGTGGAACATGGAGTACCAGCGATGCAACCATCGCAACGATAGATGTTACAGGAAAAGTTACAGCTGTTGCCGCTGGCGCTGCCATAATTAGTTACACGGTTGCTGATGATGCTACCTATTGCGGAAAGAAAGTGGATTTTAATTTAACTGTAAACCCGCTACCAAATTTAACCCTGGAATCTAATCCAGGTATTTGCGAAGGACTTAGTATAACCAAAATGGCTTACACTAATCCGGTTTTCAGTCCTATTACCTATAGCATCTCCTGGACTGGAAATTTACTTCCTGCTGTTTCAGATCAGGTTTTGCCAGCAAACGAAATTACAATCAATGTTCCGTCAAATACGCCGGTAGCCGTATATCAGGGGCTATTAACCATAAAAAATGCAAACGGCTGCGAACGGGCCATCCCTTTTAGTTTTAGGGTCAAGCTTGTACCACATAAACCAACAGTATCTATTAATTAAAAAGAAAATAAATCATTCCATCCAAACCAATTATCATCATGACAAAAAAATCTACAAAACGCAATCTAAGAATCTTTGTATTCTTAATGTTCTTACTGCCGCTGGGTGCCTTTGCGCAAACGCCAAATGTATACCTGTGCGGAACTGGTACGGTAAAATTGAATCCAACTTTCACTGGTTATGCCCCTGTAAATGGCGATAAAATTGTATGGACCGTTGACGGAACTGCAGAAGCTGCGGTAATATACAATGGTTCAAATGCCTTTTATCAGATCGCTGCAGGATTAGCAGCCGGAAACCATACTTATTCGGTTCAGGTAATACCAGCTGATGCAAATCTTTGCCCTAGTGATGCCTCTGATAATACCATTGTAGAAAAATTACCTACGCCTATTATTACCGTTGCAGCCCCGGGAAGTGTTTATTGTACCGATCAAACCGCAACTACTGTAATTACGGCGAGTAAGGATGCTTCGATAACCTTACCAACTGGGGTAAGCATGGCTTATACTTGGTCTGCAACATTAGGCGGTACAGCAGTAGCTGATATTGCAACTTTGGGTACAGCATCAGCTTCAGGAGATACTTTTACCCTTAAAGCCGGCGTGGCTCCAGGTGCTTATGTTTTTGCTGCTGTTGGAAGTTATGCCACTGGCGGTGTTCCGATTGTACCTGCAACAACTTGTACAGCAACGGCCAGCAAGGCTATTACAGTTACGGTTAAGCCAGGTAAAGCAACTATCTCTGTAGCACCTTAGGTGTTATTGTTCGTCCGGTTTAATGATGATGTTTAACAGATTTGGAATAATTGTGTTCGGCATGCTGCTGCTTTCTGCAGTGGCATGCTTTGCGCAATCTTCCAATCCGAATACGCTTAACCTTAAACCAGGTGTTACCGTTAAACTCAGGGCCAACGGTACTGGGGCTACCTCGTATCAATGGTTCAGGAATGGTGAGGCTATTTTGGGTGCTACTTCGCAAGATTACGTCGTAAATGCCGCCGGAAAATATACTGTTATTACTTTTAGCCTGGGCGGTTGTAGTTCCGATCTGTCTGAAGAAATGGAAGTAGTTATGGAAACGGCCATGTCTGCAGATGTTTCCATCGTTAAAAGATCTGAAAGCAGGCAGGTAATCAATACCGAGGTATTTAAATACAATTTGTTGGTGCGTAATAACGGGCTTGGCAATGCGACTAACATACAAGTAAAAGATGACCTTCCGGAAAACCTAACTTTTGTGAGTGTTGATCCTACAATTGTAGGTACTGCGAGTTATAACGAGCAAACCAAAACAGTTTCGTGGGCGATACCCACATTGGCCAACGGAAGTTTTGTAGAGCTTGTGGTTAACGTAAGGGCCATGAAGCCGGGTAATGTGGTAAACAGCGCCTCGGTTACCATCAACGAAGCAGATCCCGATCCATCGAACAATATATCAGTTGATACTAAAGAAATCACCGGGCTTAAAATACCGAATGTATTTACCCCAAATGGTGACGGAAAAAATGAAACCTTTTTTATTGAGCGATTAGACCGTTATAGCGAAAACCAGCTGACCGTTATTAACCGTTGGGGAAGTACCGTTTATGAGAAAGATAGCTATTTAAACGACTGGACAGCTAACGGCTTGGTAGATGGAACCTATTTCTATGTACTTAAAGTGAAAACAACAAGTGCACAATGGCAGGAGTTTAAAGGTTACGTTACCGTGATCAGGTAAGTGGATTTAAAATGTGAAGGAATGAAATTAGATTATACAGATGAAAAAGATTGTTGTAACGGCATTATTTAATTTAGCCTGCATTTGTTTGTTCGCTCAGCAGAATGCACAGTTTGGGCAATATATGTTCAATGGTTTATTCATCAATCCAGCTTATGCAGGTTACAAAGAAGAGTTGTATATGCAGGCCTTTGTCAGGGCCCAGTGGACTGGTATTCAGGGTGCTCCCCAAACACTTTCCGTATCAGTAGATGAAGCGGTTAAAGACGAAAGTTTAGGTTTGGGCTTATTGGTATCGAAAGATAAAATAGGCGCGCAGAATTCCTTAAACTTATCTGGTAATTTTGCTTACCGCATTAAATTAGACCGCACCGAAACCAATGTGCTTGCTTTTGGCGTTGGCATAGGCGTCATGCAGATGGGCCTTAACGGAAGTTTGCTGGATCCAAATGAAACTGGCGACAATAAAATTCCAACGGGATATGAAAGCCGGATTGTACCCGATATTAGGGCAGGCGTACATTATTCGAACGAAAAATTCTTCATCGGTTTCTCTGCCAATAACCTGCTTACACAATACCTTCCTGTTTTTAGGGATAATAATCTGCTGAGTATTGCTTCCAAACCGCATTTTTATTTAACGGCTGGAATGGTGTTTCAAATGAACAATGATTTTATGTTCAAACCTACGTTTTTAATCAAAGATGATTTGAACGGGCCAACCTCACTGGATCTGAATGCTTTTTTAATGATCAAAGAAAAACTTTGGTTGGGTGCTGCATACAGAACCTCCGTAAAATTTTATCCCAAACCAGCATTACAAAGCGATTTAAGGGCAAGGAGTGCCATTGGATTGATTGCCGAGTTCTTTGTCCGCGAAAATCTCCGCATTGGTTATGGTTACGATTACAGTTTAAATAAATTCGGTAGCTATGATTATGGCTCGCACGAAATATCTATTGGTTATTACCTGCAAACCGCAAAAAGCAGAAGGCCAAAATGTTACTTCTAATCATCAGGCATCTTCCGCCCGAAATTCCTTATCTATTTGCATTATACTAATTTCCGCTGCCTTGGCGTGTAGATTGTACCTGTTTGCGTTTTTATGCGAAAAATGAATGGAATGAATGTTGTAAAAAGACTTAGCCTAATTTGTTAGGATTTTTTAAAGCTTTTTCAGGTGGTGTAGCGCATACTCCATTCGGTTGTTTGATTTTTAGCCTGTTGCCTAAACAAACGGATATCCGGCGTGTTAAAGCAATACTATCAAATCATCCATGCAACCGCTATCCCAAAGGGTTATCCATCAAAAACAAAGTGCTGATCAGCAGGCTGGCTTATCTGGCGATGAGCTCTTTTTGATTGCATTGAAAACGCATGATCCTGCTACCTTTAAAGTTCTTTACAAAAGATATTCAGCAGCTCTTTATGGGAACATTATAAGGCGTGTAAGAGATGAAGAGAAAGCTAAATTAATTCTAGAGCAAACATTTTGCGAAGCCTGGCAGTCTTTTTCGCAATTTGATCAGACTAAATTCAGGATTTTTACCTGGATAAATCAGTTTGCACTTCAAAATATTAAAAAATCCACGTCATAAGGGGGTTTAAACAGTAAAAAGTTCGCTATAATCTACTTTATTTTGATTTTTCGTTCAAAATCGCTATTATTAAGCGTCTAAAGTCTATCCCTATTTGTGTATGCTCGAATCCCGCAAGGTGTTTTTAGTGAACGCCGTATTAAATTATTTCAGTAGTTTATGCCCTATCACCCCTGGTTTTATTCAGGAAATTGAAAAAAATGTAGAGCCCCTTCTCATCAGGAAGAATAAATACATTTTATCGCCTATTGATAATAATGATTATGTTTTTTTTGTCGTATCAGGTTTGGTAAGGGGTTTTATTAAAGATGGTAATAATGAAATTACCACCTGGATCAGTTTAGGGGATGAATTTATTGGGGCCATTCAGCATCCGGATGAAAATATTCAGCCCTCTATCGAATATTTGCAGGCATTGGAAAACTCCGAATTAGTTGCCATCCCGCACGTATTGATTGATAAGCTTTATGCCAGTTATCAGGAAACAAATGTTATTGGCAGAAAGATTTTGGCACTCCAGTATCATGCCGCTTCAGAACGGGCCATAATCGCACGAATTCCTTCCGCAGAAAGACGATACGAAAAATTCTTAGAACTAAATTCTTTTGACGTATCCAGGGTACCACTAAGGTGTATAGCCAGTTATTTAGGGATGCGTTTAGAAACACTCAGCCGCATACGCAGTAAATTAGTGAGAGAGTTGGTGTAATCAAGTAAAGACATCTGCTTCGCAGGAATGATCAGTATTATAATAGCTTAGGCCGATGTGCGTAATGAATACTCAAGTTAAACGCTATGTTTACATAACATTATACACTTTTTACATATTGATGTACAACATCAGATTATGCATACTAACCAATGCATTTGTGTTTAAATTTGGTTAAGTAAAAATTAAATCAACGGGACGATTTAGATTACACTTACACTGGTAAGCCTCTCTGTTAAGGGAGGCTTATTTTATTTCATAGCTGATCAGCCAAGCTTCCCAATAATGAAATGATTTTGTTAAAGTTTTTATTAAATGGTGTTATTTAAAGTAAAATCTTCATCAAATCTTAATCTTTGAGCCGTAATATTGCAGATATAAGGGGTGAGAGCCTTATATCAACTTCATAGTTGAGAGCGTTAATTTAGATAGAGGATGTAGCCAGTGGCTATATCCTTTTTTTTCCTGGCATTTTTAGAAAATGCTCCAGACAAACTCGTAATTTATATTTTGGGCAACTGCGAATATTATGATGGGATATAGTGCCATGTTCCTACTCCGGTAAGATAAAAAATAGTCCTATAGCATAGAATGATTACCTATTACTAAGTATTGTGTGGGATTCTAATAGTAATTAGATTTAAATAAAAATTGAGATAGTATTTGGCTATAAGAAATTTGATAATTGCGGTATTTTAAGTAATGTTTGTTATCGAGGTATTTAGTTAAATAAACCTAAACTACAATAAAAGAAATTAGATATTATTACTATATAGATATGCATTGTAAAGTTGATATACATTTATTAGTTATTATAGGCATTATGATTTGCAGCGGTGGGTTTGGTGGATACCTAAATTACTTGCATAATTTTGATACTTTAGACAAAGATAGTGGAGATAAAATTGGAAGGTTTAAATACATCCTATTGGGGATAGGTGCAGCGTTTTTGGTACCTGCTTTTCTAAAAATGATATCAAGTAATCTTTCAATAAGTGATGACAATAATGATTATTTGATATTCGCTGGTTTTTGCTTAATTGCAGCTATCTTTTCAAGGCGGTTTATTAATACAATAGGTGAGAAAATATTAGAAGCTGCAAAAAATGCTGAGAAATCAGCGCAAGAAAGCAAACGAAAAATTGAAAATACACAGTTTGAACTTTCAACGGCAAAGGAGAGGATCGAAGATGTGAAACTTGCTGTTGATTTAAAAAATGCACCCAAAGTTAATATCGAACGTGCTGATAACTCTCATAAAGAAAAATTGATAGAGTTGGCAAATAGTTATGTTACGAAGACAAGTGTTCCTGATTATGCGGAAAGATTACGGTTGAAGGCAGAGTTAGGAAGAAAAATGGGGGAGATCATTGTACGCAATAATCTTTCAACTGAAGAGCTACTAAATCATTCTTCGGAGGGAATGATATTGGCTTTGTCTTATTTGGTTCAACTAAAGCCAAGTGAAAAAGGATTAGATCTACTAAAAATTATTTCTAAATCTGCCTCGCAACTTTATACAAAATATTCAATTTTAGTCTCTTTTGATACATTAGCCAGAAATAGTTACATCAATAAAACACATGTTAAAGAAGTAGTTAATATTATTACAGCATTTCAGCAAAATGCCGACAATTCATTATTGAGAAAGATTCAGGATACGCTCACAATACTTAGTCTTATTGGTCCACTTGAGTAGATAGGAGTCTGTTTTATAATTCCGATTAAGTGATTTTGGCTTATTCCATCAATGAAAAACTATTGAGCTATCACCTGCTCAATAAAACTGTTTACTGCAAACTAAAAACTACCTTACTGCATTGATAAAGTAATCAACCTATTTGTTAGAATTGTTAACTGCAGCAGTAAAGTCGATAAATGAAAGTTTAATGCTGTGGACTGCAAGTTTAAAACTTCCGGTAGAAAATTTAAAGTTAAGTATTGCAAGTTCCAAACCTAAGAACTACAAGTATAAAGTTGTTGACAGATTATTTTAAAACTATTAATTGAAAGTTAAGAAAGCCCGACTAAGAGGTAATACTATCAACCACAAGTTCAGATCTTATTCATTGCAATTATAGTGTTGTTACTAAATGTGTAGACTTACCAATTGTAAAATATGGCGTTATTTTGAATTAATCTTTTTTATGAAAGACCAGCAAGTCTTTTGGTCAGTTGAGTCTATGGTTGTTTTTAAACTGTACAAAAAAAGAAAACTATCAAGGCTTTGTTCAAAATATATATTATCCAGTTATAGGTTAGTTATTTTTGCTGTTATTTAGTAAAAGAAATTTTCTGATAAAAGGTAGAAGGCGGTTAGTAGCTGGAAATTAAAATCTTATATAAAAGAAAAGAGACAATCTATCCAGACTTGTCTCTTTTTTCTAACCAAATATAAACCTGTTATGAGCCAGGCTTTGTCTTTAATCTTCTATCCGAACCGAAGTGCTTCAAGAAAATGATTTATCTTTTTTTATCGTGATAAACATCGTTCCGTTTATTACTCTACAAATATAGTAAAAAATTTGATAGTGTAAAAAATACACTAAGAAAAATTTAAGTATTTTTTTTGTCATTTTTTATTTCCTGTTCCTTTTCTGTAAGCTTTTAGGATTTAAAACGACTGTGTTGCAAATATAGCTCAAAAATATGTTAAGTAATTGTTAAATATTATCAATTTATGGTATTATTTAGTCAAACGTTTGTTTAGTTCTTGGGTAAATATGAATTTTTCTGAAATTTTAAGCCTATTTTTTGAGTTTTAGGTGTTGTTAAGTAAATTTTGGGTATAAAAATTAAATAAAAACTGATTTCGAATCGTTTTTGAGATGGAGTTTTATGGGTGAAAATTGTATTTAAAACAAAAAGGCAACATTAATTGAATAATGTTGCCTTTTATTATGGTTTAAAAAAGCGCTTAGCGCAATTTTTTGTTACAAACTTGCGTAATATTCTACGAATTTAGCTAATGCAGAAGAATATCCCCATTCGTTATCGTACCAAGATACCACTTTAACGAAATTATCGTTCAATGAGATACCCGCTTTAGCATCAAAAATCGAAGCGTGGTCATCGCCAATAAAGTCAGAAGAAACTACTTCATCTTCAGTATAAGCCAACACACCTTTTAATTCGCCTTCAGAAGCTGCCTTCATTGCTGCTTTAATTTGCTCATAAGTAGCTGGTTTTTCTAAACGTGCAGTTAAATCTACAACAGAAACGTCAGCAACCGGAACACGGAAAGACATACCGGTTAATTTACCTTTTAATTCAGGTAAAACCATACCAACAGCTTTAGCTGCACCAGTAGAAGAAGGGATGATGTTAGAGAAACCACCACGGCCACCTCTCCAGTCTTTAGCAGAAGGACCATCAACTGTTTTTTGAGTTGCTGTTACCGCGTGGATTGTGCTCATTAAACCTTCAACAATACCGAAGTTATCGTTTAAAACTTTAGCAATTGGTGCTAAACAGTTTGTGGTACAAGATGCATTAGAAACAATAGTTTGATCTGCAGTTAATTTATGGTGGTTAACGCCCATTACATAAGTAGGGATATCGCCATCTTTAGCAGGAGCAGAGAAAACTACTTTTTTAGCACCGGCAGCGATGTGTTTTTCAGCATCAGCGCGGGTTAAGAATAAACCTGTAGATTCGATTACTACTTCAACACCTACAGCATCCCATTTTAAATCAGCAGGATTTCTTTCTGCAGTTACACGGATTGTTTTGCCATTAACAACTAAATTACCATCAACAACTTCAATCGTACCATCAAATTTGCCATGTGTAGTATCATATTTTAACATGTATGCCATATAATCAGGCTCGATCAAATCGTTAATCGCTACAATATCCAATCCTCTTTTTAATGCGGCTCTGAAAACCAGTCTGCCAATACGGCCAAAGCCGTTTATTCCAATTTTGCTCATTGTTTTTGTTAATTAGTGTAATGTTTTAATAAATTTTGTATTGGTTCTTTAATGATGCTTTTAATTGTGATGTCGTATTTATTAGCCACCAGCTTTAACCGGTCTTCGAGCTCTGCAGCTACTTTACCTACAATATGTATATCCCGGTCGCTGTATTTTTCGGCCATTGGTAAAACATAAGTTTTAATATATTTTTCAAAGCCCTCGTCAATCAGCCTGCGAATATATTCGTGTTTGCTGTTTTGGGTAATGAAATCAAAAAAAGAAGTTAAAAATATATTGGCCTGTGGCTTATTATAAATACGTTCTAATATCTGAGGGCGGTCTAGATTGTAATTCAGCATGAATTTGGTTTCGATATCCTTAGGCATTTTAAGACTTAGGAATTCTTTAAGAAGTATTTTCCCAAAATAATTCGAAGAACCTTCATCACCCAGTATGTAACCTAATCCAAAGTTGTTACTGATTGGCTTTTTTCCATCGAAGTAGGCACAGTGTGCACCACTTCCCAGCATGCCAACAATACCGGGTTGATCATAACAGGCTGCTTTAGCGGCGCCAAATAAATCATTTTCTACTACAATTTTACTGTATTTGAAAAACGATGATAGGGTTTTGGCTAATTCCTCTTTTCTGTCTGCTGACGATGCACCAGCTGCAAAAAAATAAATTTTCTTTATATTTTCTGCGTTGTTAACCAAAGCAACTTTTTTGTTTAAAATCTGTAAGATCGTTTTTGGATCAACAAAGCAAGGGTTTAGGCCTGTAGTATTACAATGTGCTACTACCTGTCCATTTTGTGTTATTTTCCAAAATGCTGTTTTTGATCCGCTATAAACAACTGCTACCATATTATATTGAAAGTACCTCTGTCATTTCCATTAAATCGGGCTCGAGTTTAAAAGAATGAGCGGTTAAAGCCTCTCTTATGCTGGTTAATTTTATTTCGTTTCCTTTTAAACCTACCATTTGCTCCGTTTCGCCTGCAATTAACGCATTTACTGCGGCAAAACCTAAACGACTGCCTAAAATTCTGTCGAAACTGCTTGGGCTACCACCACGTTGAAGGTGGCCCAGTATCGTTACTTTGGTGTCGTAATGGTCAAAAGTTTCTTTTACTTTTTTTGCAATATCATAAGCACCGCCTTGTTTATGGCCTTCGGCCACGATAACGATACTTGATGATTTTTTTGTAGCTGCGCCTAAGGCCAGTTTTTCAATCAATTCAGTTACACTGGTTTCCTTTTCTGGTAACAAAACAGCTTCGGCACCGCTGGCAATTGAACTTCTTAGTGCAATACAGCCAGAGTCGCGGCCCATTACCTCTATAAAGAATAAACGGTCGTGTGCATCGGCAGTATCTCTGATTTTATCAATCGCTTCGATTACAGTATTAATAGCCGTATCGTAACCTAAGGTAAAATCTGATCCCACTAAGTCATTATCAATCGTGCCCGGTATCCCGATCACCTTAACGCCGAAAGTTTCTGAAAAGCGTTTCGCTCCGGTAAATGTTCCATCACCGCCGATTACCACTAGTCCATCAATGCCGTTTTTCTTTAAGTTATTGTAGGCAATCTGTTGACCTTCGTCTGTTTTAAACTCTAAACAGCGTGCAGTTTTTAATATGGTACCACCCAAGTGTAAAATATTACTTACAGAACGGGCGTCCATTGGTTTTATGTTGTCGGTAATTAAACCCTGGTAACCTTGCATTACACCAAACATGTTAATGCCATGGTAAATTCCGGTACGAACAACAGCTCTGATTGCAGCATTCATTCCAGGGGCGTCGCCTCCAGAAGTGAGTACAGCTATATTTTTTATATTTGGCTCCATCTTTATAACACGAATATAGTGTGTATTTTTTACACTAAGTAATTTATTTTATTTTTTTTACTTAATATTGAAAGTCATACCTTTATCTGCTTAAAATAACTAAATTTTACTTTGGAACAAATTTTACCTCATTTAGATTCTGTATTCTCGATAGATTGCGTTTTGTTTGGATTTGATGGTAAGGAATTAAAAATCCTGCTAATTGAAAGGAATGAAGAACCGTTTAAAGATTGGTGGGCATTGCCCGGTAACATTGTTGGCCCTGATGAAAGTTTAGATCAATCAGCCTCCCGGATTTTGTACGAACTTACTGGTTTGCGTGGTATTTACATGGAACAGTATTATGCTTTTGGCGATCCGCACAGGCACCCCCAGGGTAGGGTAATTACTTTGGCTTATTATGCCTTGATCCGTTTGGGTGGCGATAAAGAGCTGAGGCCGATTAGCAGCTATGCCAAGCGAGCCAACTGGCTGCCAATTACTGATCTGCCTAAACTGGCTTTCGATCACCAGAAAATTTATGACAAAGGATTAGAAAAAATAAAACGCCGGATTAAACACCAGCCCATTGCTTTCGAACTCTTGCCGGAAAAATTTACTTTAACGCAATTACAGCATGTTTATGAACTGGTGCTGGGTAAAAAACTCGATAAAAGGAACTTTAGAAAGAAAATTGTGAGTTTTGGCGTGCTAAAGGAGCTTGATGAAAAACAAAAAGGTGTTTCTTATCGTGCAGCTACTTTATACCGTTTTGATAAACGTAAATATGCCAAACTTTTTGGTAAGGAGATTTCGTTCTAGCGGAGAGCGATAAGCGGAAGGCGTTTGGCGTTGAGCGGAGGGCATAGCGCTAAAGTAAAAGCTAGATGTGATAACGGAGGACTTGAAGACTAAAGCGCTGAAAGACTAATACAACTGAATAACTTATAAAAAAAGAAAATCCCCGGTTTGAAATCGGGGATTTTTATTTTAATTCGTATTTGACTGCGGACTAAAGACTCCAGACTTAGGACTGAAAACTAAGCCTTAGGCGCTAGCTCCAGGTGGTAGTGAACCAAATCATCTATAGGTGAGCGGATAATTTTACCCACGCCCATTTCGTAACGGTCGGCTACAATACTTAAAATATCACGGAAACTGTAACCTACAGAACCTACACAGTTTAACTTGTGATCTTTGTAGTTTGGATAGTGAATAACCAAAGCTTCGAAAAATGCGGTAAATGCATAATCAATGGTTGCAAAGGCATAATCCTCGTAATTATCTTTAAAATCGTATAAGAATTTACTAAAGCTTGCGCAGAAACGGTTTGGCAATGGCTTGTTATAAATGTTATCGAAAATATCTTCGTTAGTTAAAGCGTAGTTATCATAAAAAGCTTCACGTAAGCCTTTCGGCATATAACCTTTCATGTAATCGCTTAAGATACGTTTACCAATGTACGAACCGCTGCCTTCATCACCCAGGAAATAACCTAATGAATCGATGTTCATGGTGATTTCAGATCCATCGTAAAGACATGAGTTAGTACCGGTACCTAAAATAGCAGCAAATCCTGGCTCGTTTCCAAGGAGTGCTCTAGATGAAGCAAGTAAATCATGGCCTACAAAAATGGTTGCATTAACAAAGATTTGTTGCATGGCATCAGCCACAATCTTAACATTTGCAGGTGTAGAACAGCCGGCACCGTAATAGTAAACTGCTGTTAATTTCTCTCTTTCCAAGTGGTCTGGAAGAGTCTCATTCAAAGACTTTACAATGTACTCTCCTTTTGAAAAATATGGATTGTAACCTTCGGTGTTAAAGTAAATTTTTCTGCCGGCCTCGTTAATCAAACACCAATTTGTTTTGGTAGATCCGCCGTCTGCAATTACTATCATTTTATTTATTTTTGGTTTTAGCACGATAAAAGTATAAAAAGTCTTATATTTTGTATCCTTTTTTTTAATAATTTTTTAACAATTTGTTGTTGTCGGAAATTAAGTGTGTAAAAAATACACTATATAGGGCGTTTAATCGCCGAAAAACCTTAAAATTATACCAGAAAAGGCATTGGTCTTTTTTTTAACGTCAACAATATTTTACAAGCAGATAGCGAAATGAACAACAGATTTTTAGATTTCAGGAGTGATACGGTAACCAAACCAACTGCCGGAATGTTGGATGCCATGATGAATGCAAAAGTGGGCGACGACGTTTTTGGTGAAGACGAAACGGTGCATGCATTGGAAACAAAACTGGCTTCGATCTTTAATATGGAAGCCGGATTATTTTGTCCATCCGGAACGATGACGAACCAGATTGCGATTAAGTGTTTTACCCAACCCATGGATGAGGTGATCTGCGATCAGACGGCACATGTATACCGTTACGAAATCGGGGGCATCGCGTATCATTCCGGTGCATCGGTCAGGTTGTTATATGGCGATCGCGGGATTTTGACACCAGAGCTGATTGAGCCTGAAATCAATGAAGATAATATCCACTATCCCAATTCCAGTTTGGTGGTTTTAGAAAATACCGTAAATAAAGGTGGCGGAAGCTGTTATACCTTATCGCAAATTGCACCTATCCATCACCTCTGTAACATAAAAGGATTAAAGCTGCACTTAGATGGTGCACGTATTTTTAATGCACTTGTGGCCACTGGCGATCAGGCAAGCGAATACGGCAAATATTTTGATGGTATTTCGGTTTGCCTGTCTAAAGGACTTGGAGCGCCTGTTGGTTCAGTGCTGCTGGGCAGCAAACAAATGATCCATAAAGCGCGGAAAATTAGAAAAGCTTTTGGTGGAGGCATGCGCCAGGCTGGTTTTTTAGCAGCGGCAGGTATTTATGCGCTCGATCATCACGTCACACGTTTGAAAGACGATCACGCCCATGCACAGGCTTTAGCTAATGCACTGGCCAGCACAAAATATGTAAAATCGGTCATGCCGGTTGAAACCAATATTGTTATTTTTGAAGTAGAAAAGGGATCAGCAGAGAAAATTGTACACCAGTTTAAAGAAAAAGGACTGCATTGCAATACCACCAGTGCCAGTACCATCCGTTTGGTAACACACCTGGATCTAAGTACTGAAATGATCGATCAGGCAATTGAAATAATATTACATTTGTCTTAGACAGGGTTTTAAGTCCTGAGTCTTTAGTCCTGAGTCAATATGTCTAATGAAATGCTAACCAAGATGCCCGAAAACTCCAAAGCCCAAACGCCAATCTCCAAACTCCTAGTCGCTAACCGTGGCGAAATTGCTTTGCGTATCATGCGCTCGGCGAAAGAAATGGGTATAAAAACGGTTGCCGTTTTTTCTGAAGCAGACCGTAATGCACTGCATGTACGTTATGCCGATGAGGCGGTTTGTATTGGGCCAGCACCATCTAACCAAAGTTATCTGGTAGGAGAGAAGATTATTGGTGCCTGTAAATTAACGGGAGCCGAAGCCATTCATCCCGGTTATGGATTTTTATCAGAAAATGCTGGTTTTGCACAAATGGTTGCCGATGCAGGCCTGATTTTGGTTGGTCCTTCGCCACAGGCCATGGAAACGATGGGCAATAAACTCTCGGCAAAGGCAGCAGCGCTAAAATATAACATCCCCATGGTGCCCGGAACAGAAGAAGCCATTCAGGATGTGAACGAGGCAAAACAGCGTGCCATCGAAGTCGGTTTCCCGATATTGATTAAAGCTGCTGCAGGTGGCGGAGGCAAGGGCATGCGTATTGTGGAGCGGGCTGAAGATTTTGAAGAACAAATGCAGCTTGCCGTAAGTGAAGCCACCTCAGCTTTTGGCGATGGGGCTGTTTTTATTGAACGTTATGTTACCTCACCAAGACACATCGAGATACAGGTTCTGGGCGATAACCATGGCAATATTGTTCATCTTTTTGAACGAGAATGTTCTGTGCAGCGCCGTCACCAGAAAGTGATAGAAGAGGCACCTTCGTCTGTTTTAACTGAAGAAATCAGGCAAAGGATGGGCAAGTGTGCCGTAGATGTAGCCCGTTCGGTGAATTATACCGGAGCTGGTACGGTGGAGTTTATTTTGGATGAGAACCTCGATTTCTTTTTTCTCGAAATGAATACCCGTTTGCAGGTAGAACATCCCGTAACCGAATTAATTACAGGTATAGATCTGGTAAAAGAACAGCTAAAAATTGCTTCCGGCGAAAAGCTGAGCTTTAGTCAGGAGGATTTAAAAATCAGTGGGCACGCCGTAGAACTTCGTGTTTATGCCGAAGATCCGGCCAATAATTTTTTACCTGATATTGGTACCCTGCAAACTTATAATACGCCAAAAGGCAACGGGGTAAGGGTTGATGATGGTTTTGAGCAGGGGATGGAAATCCCGATTTATTACGACCCTATGATCGCCAAACTGATTACTTATGGTAAAGACAGAGAAGAGGCCATTGAGCGCATGGTGAGGGCTATTGAAGAATATGATATTACGGGGATAGAAACTACCTTGGGTTTTGGTAAATTTGTCATGCAGCACGAGGCTTTTAAAACGGGTAATTTCGACACGCATTTTGTGGGTAAATACTTTAAGCCCGAAAGTTTAAAAGTACAGGACGAAACAGAAGCCTTAATTGCTGCTGTAATTGCTGCAAAACTATTTGATAAGAAAGAGGTGAAGTTGGGAGATGCAGCTATTAAAAATAGCTCCGACTGGAGAAAAAATAGATTGAAATATTAGAATAAATGAATCGTCATGGTGTGAGATCGTCATTACGACCGTAGTGGAGAAATCTATAAGTTAAAATAATATAGATTTCTCCATTTCGCTGCACTTCAGTCGAAATGACGACCTTATTGTAAATAAATATAAAATGTTCACTGGAATTATAGAAACACTTGGCGAGGTTACTGCCATTAAAAACGACCATACCAATATCCACTTTACCATCTCTTCTGCAATTAGCCATGAGCTGAAAATAGACCAAAGTGTAGCCCATAATGGCGTGTGCCTCACGGTCGTGGCTTTAAATGACGGAACACATACCGTTACCGCTATTGATGAAACCTTAAATAAAACCAATCTCGACGGCCTAAAGGTGGGGAGCAAAGTTAACCTCGAACGCTGTATGCAGATGAATGCCCGTTTAGATGGCCATATTGTACAAGGTCATGTAGACCAGACAGCTGTTTGTGTAAAAAGAGAAGAGCTGGATGGTAGCTGGGAATACCGTTTTAAATACGATGCTTCAGCCGGAAATGTAACTGTAGAAAAGGGTTCTGCCTGTGTAAATGGCATTAGCTTAACCGTCGTAAATTCTCAGGCCGATGAGTTTTCGGTATTTATTATCCCTTATACTTTCGAACATACCAATTTACAGGAAGTTGAAGTTGGCGATACTGTAAATTTAGAGTTCGATATCATTGGCAAATATGTTGCCCGATTAATGAACCGGTAAGCTTTATTTTTTCTAGTAGTTTATTGTTGTAAATGACTGTTAAATAGTATTTTATTTAATTATTGGCGTTGTGCTAACGCTTAATTTTTCATAACAGTGCAGGATGGTTGGTTAAATAATATTTCTGATTATCGTATAGTTAAGACTAAAAAATTAACGCTAACCAATATGAACAAGAATTTCCGTACCTCAGGCACAATAGCTGCTCTTGCCTTAATCTTTTTATTTACTACAAATGTTTTAGCACAGAAAATTTCGGTAAAAGATTTAACTGTTGAGCATTTGGTAAATCCTTTTAGTATCGATCAGCCAAAACCCAGATTTAGCTGGAAGATGGTTTCTGATCTAAAAAATACCAGGCAGAGTAATTACGAAATCAGATTGGGTACGTCAGCCAGTATTGATAAAGTTTTGTGGAAAGCAAACGTAAACAACGATCAATCGGTTCTCATCGCCTATGATGGTCCCGGGCTATCCTCGAAAACTAAATATTACTGGCAGGTTAGGGTAAAAGACAACCACGGAAATGCATCTGCATGGTCACCTGTTCAGTTTTTTCAAACCGGTTTAAAACCTGAAGATTGGACGGCAAAATGGATTTCGGTAGCAGGAAAAGATACTTCCCTGGCCAGTCCTTTTTTCAGGAAAGAAATTAACCTCAAGAAAGAAGTAAAGTCGGCAATGGCTTACATCACTGCAAAAGGTTTGTATGAAGCCCATATTAACGGCGGCCGTGTTAGTGATGCTTATTTTGCACCAGGCTGGACAAGTTATAAAGACCATATTCAATACCAGGTTTATGATGTGAAGCAAGTACTAAAAAAGGGCGCGAATGTAATTGGCGTTTCACTAGGCGATGGCTGGTACAAAGGCCGCATTGGATTTAGTAATCAAAAACACTTTTACGGCGATACCAGAGCATTATTGTTGCAACTGGAAGTAGAATACACTGATGGAACCCGAGAAACCATCACTACCGATAATAGCTGGAAAACAGCTTATGGACCAATACTGGCCTCCAATATTTACGATGGCGAAACCTACGATGCCCGCTTAGAGCTCCGCGGCTGGAATAATACCGGCTTTAGAGAAAATGCTGCCTGGAAACCAGTGCAGGAACTGGCCAAGGGTACGGAAAAACTGGTTGGCATGAGCGGACCCCAGGTAAGCAAACACGAAACATTTAAAGCCTTAAAAATATTTAAAACCCCGAAAGGTGAGACCGTTGTCGATTTTGGGCAGAATTTAGTGGGTTGGGTCATGTTAAAAGCTAAAGGTGCTGCTGGTACTAAAATTACCATCAGCCATGCAGAAGTATTAACCAAAGAAGGAAACTTTTACACCACAAACCTCAGAAGCGCCAAACAACAAAACAATTATATTTTAAAAGGTGAAACTGAACAGGTATTCGAGCCACATTTTTCTTTTCAGGGGTTTAGGTATGTCAAAATAGATGGCTATCCTGGTGAACTGAAACTGGAAAACCTCACTGCAGTAGCGGTCTATTCCGATATGAAAACCAGTGGGAAATTCACGACCTCAAATCCTTTGCTCAATCAATTGCAACATAATATTAGCTGGGGACAGAAGGGGAATTTTGTTGATGTACCTACCGATTGTCCGCAAAGAGATGAACGTTTAGGCTGGACCGGTGATGCACAGGCCTTTGCCACAACTGCGGCATACAACATGGACGTATCGGCCTTTTTTACCAAATGGTTAAAAGATGTTTCGGCAGATCAGCTCCCTAATGGTAGTGTTCCTTTTGTGGTACCCAATGTGTTGAACCAGAATGATGCAGGTTCGGCAGGCTGGGCCGATGTAGCCACCATTATTCCGTGGGATATGTATGTTTCGTACGGAGATAAAGGCCTATTGGAAACACAATATGGTAGCATGAAAAAGTGGGTCGATTATATTTCTTCTGTAGCAAAAAATAACCTTTGGAATACAGGTTTCCACTTCGGCGACTGGTTGTTCTATCGCCCCAACGATGATAATGATGGCCGTGCTGCAGTGACGGATAAGTACATGATTGCCCAAACATTTTATGCGCATTCTACTCAGTTGCTTATAAATGCCGCAAAAGTATTGGGTAAAACAGATGATGTAAGCAAGTACAGCAGACTATTGGAGCAGATTAAAGCGGCTTATATGAAAGAAAACATGACGCCAAATGGAAAGCTGATCTCCAACACCCAAACCGCATATGTATTGGCCTTGCAGTTTGATATGCTGCCTGAAAATTTACGCGCACAGGCTGCACAAAGATTGGTAGATAACGTAAAAGATTACGGAAATCACCTGACCACAGGTTTTTTGGGTACACCATACCTTTGCCATGTATTGAGCCGCTTTGGGCACGAGAATGTAGCTTACGATCTGTTATTGCAGGAAAGTTATCCATCATGGTTATATCCGGTTAAAATGGGTGCAACGACCATTTGGGAGCGCTGGGATGGTATTAAACAGGATGGCTCTTTTCAAACGGCTGATATGAATTCTTTTAATCACTACGCTTACGGCGCTATTGGCGATTGGATGTATAAAAATATTGCCGGCATTAATCCGGTATCAGCACAACCAGGTTACAAAAACATTTTAATTGCACCAAGACCAGGCGGAAAATTAACCAACGCATCTGCAGAACTGGAAACCGTGTACGGTACCGTTAAATCTTCATGGACGATTGCCGATGGAGTTTTTAAACTAGACGTAACTGTGCCAGCCAATGCAACCGCCACCGTGGTATTGCCAAAAATCGATAAAAAAGAAGAAATAGGCTCAGGTAGCTATCATTTTGAATATAAATATTAATCGCTTAATATTGCAGCCTCGTTAAAGAGATTATATCAATATGATAGATTTTTGAGGAGTCGTCATTCCCAACTTGATTGGGAATCTTAATGCATTTAGTTTTAAGATTCCCGCCTGCGCGGGAATGACGACTTATTTAAATTGATAAAGTCTCCATCAGTTATTAAAAAAATAAATGTACAATAAAGAAGAAGCAGCCCGCCTGCGCCAACAGTTTTGGATCAGTTTCGGACAATATATGAAACCCGTGCCTTCGGCCAGTGGTTCAACCGTAAACTGGACGAACTACAAAACGGGGGTGAAGAATATCTTCTTTAAAATGGATGTTGACGGTAAAAAAGCTTTTATCAGCATTCAGCTATCACATCCCGATCCCGATATCAGGCATCTCATTTTCGAACAGTTTGAAGAATTTAAACGCTTGTTTACCAATACCGTAAACGAAGAATGGGAATGGATTAAAGATGCCACCGATGATTTCGGCAAAACCGTATCACAAATTTCAATCAGTATTACCGGGGTAAGCATATTTAATCAGCAGCACTGGCCCGAGCTGATTTCTTTTTTTAAACCCAGAATTATTGCCCTCGACGAATTTTGGGACAATGTAAAACCCGTTTTCGAAGATCTGGTTTAGTCAGTCAGGTTTAGCTGCGCTATCCTGTCTTTCGAAAATTTAATTTCTTCTTTATCGTCCATCAAACTGGGCCTGCTTTTTAAATACAGGTTATAATATTTAAGTGCATTTTTACCCTGTTTTAGGCGTGTATCGTAAAATACAGCAAGACGGTAATACAAGGTAGGGGTGGCTTTAAACTGCAGGCCTTTTTTGTAAGCGGCATTTGCCAGTGTGAGCTGATTGTTTTCTTCATAAACCAGTCCCAGTAAAGAGTAATAACTGGAAGTATTAGGCGAAATAGCCTCATCGATGGTTTTTCTGGTATAAACAGCTGCCTGCGGATAATCTTTTAAAGCCCGGTAACTCAGTGATGTGTAATATAAGGTCGCTTCATTCTCCATTGCTGCTTCTTCCAACAGTTTAAAAAGATCGATCGCTTTTTGATATTTTTTAGTGTAATAATAGGCTTTTGCTACATCTTTTATTACCCCAGCATCGGCAGCATCTTTCAACAATTTCTCACCTGAAGTAATCACTTCACCATATTTTTTAAGCTGGTTGGCAATGGGAAGTTTCGCCCTTTGCAGCACCAGGTTATCACTGTCTCCCTTAATGGCTATATCGAGCACCTGATAAGCTTTTTCGTATTGCTGATAAGCGGAATGCTCTTCAGCCAGATCAGTAGCCACATCACCTTCTAAAGGGTTGATCTGATTGGCCTTTAACAAGTATTTGAGCTTTAAAGAATCTTTTGGCAAAGTGTAAAGGTTCGCCAGCAGTTTATATACATTAAAATTATTGCTGTCTATTTTTACAATTTGACCGTAATAGAGTTTGGCCCTTTCGGTATTTCCCCGTTTGGTATTAATACTACCCAGACTGAAAAGGGTAGGGAGGTGCTGTGGCTGTAGTGTATAGGCTTTGCTGTAAAATTTTTCGGCTTCTACATTATTGCCGGCCATTAAAAAACAATAGCCAATCTGGCTGAGGGTTTTAAAATCATTCACCTCTTCTCCATAAATACCTTTAAGATACTGAGCAGCATCGGCATAACGCTGAGTCTGATAAAAATCAAAAAGTTTTTCCTTATCAACAGTGGTTGCATTTTGCGCGTAACCTGCTAAACTTAAACCAAATAAAACCAATAGTGTAAGGCGCTTTTTCATAACAGCTAATTTTAAACTAATTTATTAGTTGTTTTTGTCAATTCCAAATCTCTTTGTTAAAATATCGGGGTAATAAAACAAAATAAAGGCTAAGGGGTTTATAAGGAATAGTTTAACTAAAAATAAGAACCTATGAATACTTTAAAGAAGTTTGAATTAATGGAAAAGATCGTGCGTGAATTGGAAGATTTGCAAAACTCTCAGCAGGCACTTATTCAGAAAATTGGTAAAATTGAAGTAGATAATATCGAATTGGGCGATAGCCGCCTGGAAAAAGATTTACCAGATATTCATCAAAATTTAGCCGATAACTTAGATACTATTTCGGGAATTTTAGATTACTTTGCAGGTAAAACACAAAACTTTGGTGATAAAAACAATGTTGAGGCTTTAAAAGAACAAGAAGCCATTAACAATGCCACCAGCTAAAATTAATCGCATATGAAATTTTTATCTTTAACCGTTGCCTTTTTGCTTGTTGGTTTATTTGCCAGCGCACAGGTACTGCCATCTTTCCAGCTAGGCATTAAAGCTGGTGCAAATTTTTCGAAATTTGATAGTGAAAACACTTTTAACAGTAATAACCGTGCAGGCTTTTATGGTGGTCTTTGGGCCAGGGTAGGTGCAGCAGGGGTTTACTTTCAGCCGGAGCTTTATGTGTCGGGGAAAAAAGCAGATTTAGTAAGTGAGTCAACGGGTGAGGTAAATAAAGTGCGTTTTACAAGTTTAGACGTGCCTTTATTGGTGGGTACCAAGTTTGGTGCTGCCGGCATTGGACTTCGTTTAAATACCGGACCGATGTTTTCGCTAATATTAGATGAAAACCAGAGTTTTGGTCAGGCTGCAGGAAGTGTTTTCAAAGCCGACTTTAAAAATCAAGCTATGGCCTGGCAGTTTGGTGCAGGTTTAGACCTTAAAAAATTAAGTTTTGATGCACGTTACGAACTGGGTTTATCAAAAATCAATAAATCAGGTTATCCTGGTACTAAGTTAAACATATTTACAGTGGGCTTAGGTTATAGGATTTTGTAATCTTAGTTGATTATTCCCAGGATACGTCACCCTGAATTCATTTCAGGGTCTTTAGATTAAAAAGATGCTGAACCAAGTTCAGCAAGACGATTATAATTAAGCGAACTCAATAAAGAAGAGGCAGATGAATTAAATTTATCTGCCTTTCTTTTTATTCCTCTTTTTCCAATTCAACCTCTGTGAGCTCGTAGGCAAACGATCCGTTTTTTGGTATAATAGGTGTGGCCCTGCCCACGCTCAATGCCTTAATAAATGAGGCGCCGAAATAAAATATCAATGAAGAGTAAAATACAAAAAGCATAATTACGATAATCGATCCGGCCGATCCGTAAATATTACTGATGTTACTCAATGGCAATAAAATCCTTAAAATATACTTTCCTGCGGTAAAAAGGCATCCGGTTAACAAACCTCCTGAAATTGCTGCCCGCCAGGTAGGCCGTCCATTGGTTAAATACCTGAAAAGGATGGTAAACCAGGTGGTTACAATCAGCACAAATACAAACTGATTAATGATGGAAGTTAACACCAGGCCGAAAGATGGTGCGCCATTTTTTAAATAGGCACCAATATAAGCCTGCACACTATCGGCCAGTAAACCGATAAAAAATAATATCCCCGCCAATAAGATGATGGTAACCGATATGGCTCTCGATTTAAGCGTATTGATGATTCCTTTTTTATCTTTTTGGCCTATATTCCAGATCTGCTCCAGCGAGTTTTTAATCACATTGAACAGGGTGGTGGCTACAAAAAGGAAAAAAATAAAACTAAACAAGGTAACGTACCAGGCCTGATCGATACCGCGAATGTTTCTTAAGGTCGTTCTGATCTGTAAAATACTCTCATTGTCGAGAATACTGGCCAAACGTTCGAAGAGGTGGGTAGCCAATAATCTTCGATCGGTAAACATCCCGAAAAGCCTGATCAGGATAATTAATATTGGGGGTAAGGCGAAATTGGTGAAAAAAGCAGTAGCACCGGCCAGACGTAAGGGATCATTCTGCTGAAATAAATTAAATGCTTTTCTTATGGTTGAGAAAAAAAACTTCAGATCTTCTGTTATCGATGGCATCACTCCTGCGTTAAACTCAAAAGGCCGAAAATAGTAAAAATACTTTATTCAGCCTTTTTTATGCGTGTAAAGATTCTAGTTTGTTTTGGTGAAAACCAGCAAGGTTTTATCGCCATTTAACAGATATAGCTTATTATCAGTTATTTTTGCGCTATTCACCTGATTAAGGGCATGTAAATAGGCGCGTTCTGCAGCATCAGTTTCCTGACAGAACATTTTTGTGCCGAAAACATTTTTAACGGTTATTTTATTATCTGCAATTTCTCCCTGTCCGCCATAGTTGTTACAGAACGATTTTCCGCTGATCCTCAAACTATCAGCAAAGTTTAGCGTTGCTTTTGCAGCTGTGGGCAAAGTTAAGCCAGGTAGTTCGCTTAACTCCCATTTGGTATTGGTAAAGCTTGCCGGATCTAATTTTTCTTTACAAGAACTCAATAATAAGATCAGCATTCCGCAGAAGATAAGGTGTTTCATAATACGAGGTTTAAATGATTTCCTTTGTAGCATCAAAAACTAAACCATAAAAAGAAAAAATTGCCTTTTGATTAAAGCGAAACTGATTTCTCCATCTTCATCCAATGGTGTTTTATGCCATCGTAATCGAAAAGATTGATCTTCTTTAAACCAACTTTTTCCAAAACATGGATAGAACCGAGGTTTCTGATATCTGCTATACCAAAAATCTCATAGAGATTGAGTTCATTAAAACCATAGTCTCTTGCCGCGATCGCAGTCTCTGTAGCATAACCTTTTCCCCAAAAACGTTTGCTAAACCGATAACCCAGATCGTAGTAATCAATATGGTTATTGGTAAATTCTTTAATCAATTTTAAGCCCGACCAACCCACAAAATTACCTGTTGCTTTTTCAATTACCGCCCATCTGCCAATGCCATTTTCTGTGTATTGTTTTCTGATAAATTCGATATCGGCTATACTCTGTGCGATAGATTTTAACGGTTTATTGCCCAGATAAAGATGCACCTCGGGGTCACCATCCATTTCAAACATACCTTCGGCATCTGCCGGTATTAATTCGCGCAAAATTAAACGTTCCGTTTCAGCAAAAATCTTCATGGCCAGTTTTGGTCTTATCCTTCAAAATTAGGATAATTTGCCAATTTTACTTTAGGCTATCTTCGTAAATTGGTCCATATATACTGGGCACTTTATTTCCGGTAGCACGTAAATAAACAATCATTTCACCACGGTGGTGGTAGATGTGGTTCATTAAAAAGCCCCGCACGACCTGAATCCTCGGCATGGGTTCGAGAACAGTTTTGCCTCCGGCGGTCATCTTCCAGTCTTCGAACATGCTTTCGTCGGTTGCCGATTCGATACTTTCTTTTGCCCGGCCAAAAGCACGTTCAAATTTGCCAATAATGTTGTCGATATTGCTGGTGTCGACTTCGTCGCGCTGGTAGGTATCCATATTAAACTCATTGCCATGGAAAGTACCCGGGTACCAATCGTAAATTTCGGCAATGTGCGTGGCCAGCTGGGCTGTAGTCCACGAGTGCGCAGAGGGTTTAAAATCTAAGGCACTGTTGGGTATTGCTTTTAAAAGTTTGCGGGTGCTTTCTACCTCATGAAGAAATTCACCTAAAAGAGATTTAACTATCATCGTTTTATTTTTCTAATGACCGCGAAACAAAATGTTACTTAGTAAATAAGCTAAAGCGTCTTTTGGTTTTAAAAAAACGCAGATCTACCTATTTTTCAACCTTTAAGATTGAAAAGGACTTGCCGCAAGTGGCGTGTTCGGTTTTCTTTTCAGAATGAATGCGGCGATTAATGAAACCAATATACCAACAGGTAAAATTTCCAGGTAGGTAAACAAAATAACCATTACCGGATTTTTATACAATTTTTGATTAACCGCAAGCTCTTTGGCTTTTTCAGCAAGTTTTGCTGCCGATGCACCACTGGCTTTAGCTTCTCTCATGGCCTGAGCAACATATCTATCCATAAAATCTGGCATAAATACATAATAATCAACCAGCCATACCAAAACGTAAATGGTGGAGGCGATCAGGCTGATGTATAATCCGATTTTAAAAGCTTTACCAAAAGTGATCAGGCCATCGTTATACTTATCACGGTAGTTTTTGATGCCCACAAAAATAAAGGAGAAGGCCAGCACCATAGAAGCGTAGCCGATAAGCATGCTGTGTTCCAGGCTCGGGTCGCTGTAACATCTGGCCATAGAAAGTACCATTAAAACAGAGACAATTAAGCCAGCGATCAATCCGAATACAATTACGTTCTTTTTCATCAGTATATAGTTTGTTTTTTAATTGTAATGAAGCTATCATGAGTACTATTCATGTCTGTCTGTGAGCGTTTGCTCATGATGGTTTCATTTGTTTATAATTAAGAGATTAGACCACAAAATTGCTCCCATTATTTGTTTTAACCCTCATACTTTAGGGTGATTTTTAAAAAATAGCGCTATTTTAATACTTAAGTACGAGTTGTTTAAGGGATGATGCTGAGTTTTTTAGCCATTTCTATGGCTTGTGTTCTGCGCTTTACTTCTAGTTTTTCGAAAAGCCTGGCATTGTGTGTTTTGATGGTATTTAGCGAAACGAATAACTTTAATGCAATTTCCTGGTTGCTCAATCCTGCTGCCATCAATTGTAAAACTTCTAATTCTCTTTTACTGATATTAAGCCTGATGAGTTCTTTTTCGTTAAGGATAAATGTTCCCCGTTCGGTAAAAATCTCCTTTTCAATTAATATGGTTTTAGGTTTGGTTAATTTAAGCGCCAGCCATATACCCAAAGCAGTAAAAATAACTGCTATTGAACCCGCATAAATTTCGAAGGCATGGTTAATAATGATAAAACGAAGCTCAAGCCACTTTAATAAAAAAAGTAAAACAGCCAAAAAAACGCCATAAAGGATAATGCTTTTGTTTTTAACCAGAAAATTCGAAATGCCTGCCATGGGGATAATCCTTTAATCAAAAATAAGGAATTTTGCCAGAAGACGAACGTCTAATCTTATCATAGCAAAGCCGAGCTGCAGAAGTTAAAATGCAACTGATTCATTTTGAATTATTTTTTTCAATTGATGCGGTAATTTTCTGGTGACTTTGATAACAGAAAAGCAATAAAGATTATAAATTAGCGAAAAATATATAAATAGCTATACTCATGAAAATTACGCTTTATGCACTCTTACTTTCCGTTGTTTTATTTGGCTGCGGTAAATCAGAAAAAACCTACAAAGCCAGAACATTTGCTGCAACTGACGATTTTAATGTTTTTCCGAAATCGAAGAAAAATGTCCTGACTATCGTAAAAACAGATTCAGGTGCTGTGACTACAGCCGATCGTTTCGCTATTCAATACAAGGATACCACGATTATTGTTGATGACGCGCCAAATGCTGCTGCACAGAAATTTATTGTTGCATCATTCATCAATACACAAAAAACTGCCGTATTGGTTCAGGTAGCAAACGAAACCGGAAAAATGGCGCCGTTTTATATCATTGCTGTTAATGATGGAAAAACCGAAGTGGTAAGTCTGAACAAGCCATCAAAAGGTGCTGAAGATAAAAAATATACAAATGGCTTAGAGGAATTAACCCGTAGCAATATTTTGGTTAATAACGATTTCTTTATCACAACGATCAATTCGAGGGTTTATCCGGTTAAAAGACAAAATCCTGATGAACGTATCCAGGGGAAATTTTTTATGTATTCCAGCGATAAAACAACATTAGCCTTTTTAACCGCTAATTCTTTGTACCAGGTAAATACGGCAACAGGCGAAACTTTTAACCTGCCATTACCAGCAGCATTAATCAATGAACCTGAAACCCTTGTTGGAAATATTCAAAGAGATTATACCTGGGTAGTAAATGCAAATGGTACTTCTTTTTTAAAGAAAGGTGCTGATGACGACCGCATTGTAGATATTAAAGAGTTTAACCACTAATCTAACTGCCATAGTATCTTAAGAACAGATAACAATGAGCTTTTACAACAGGTACAAAAATGGAGAAACGCATCGTGTTTATACAGACATTGAAAAACTAGGAGAAGAGGCATTTTCTCCTAGTTATTATGCTGACGTTGAAAAAGTATTGATTGAAACCTTTCAAAGGGTTAGGTTCAATCTTGAGATTATCTACCAAGAACTTAAAAATATTGATTACGTTTTCTGGAAAGATAAATCGGGAAATGACGAAGCATTATTAAAGCCATTCTCAGATACAGACGAGCTACTTGATATATTGGAGCGAAACATTGAGCCAATCGGAAAGTTACCGATATCAATGAAAATGTTCTATCAGATTGTAGGTTCCTGCAATTTTGCATGGAATTATCAAAGAGATCCAAACATTCTATGGGAGATGTCAGATGCTATCCAGATAGCCCCTTTAACAGATTGTGTTTCACAGGTAACCAATAAATATTGGTTGGAAGAAATGGAAGAATATATTCAAGATGACGATTTTGGTTTTGCTTTTCTGGATCTTTCGGCTGATGATCTTCATAAGGATAACGTTAGTGGGGGAGCACCATATGCTTTGCAGTTAAATAAGGGGAAAAGTATTGATAGTCAGTTTTTAAATGAACCTAATGAGACAACATTTATCAACTATTTGAGAATTTGCTTCGAGAGTTGTGGATTCCCCGGTATGACTTATGCTGATAATAAAGTGTTTCAAGAATTTTATGATAAAGTAAAGCCTCAATTGCAAAAAATATAAGCTTGCAATAAAATTGGTTTATGAATACACAAGTCATGGTGTCCTTAAGGTCGTTAAAGTTTTAAGTGGTTTTAATCGCCAGGACTAAACTACCATTGTTCTAAAGGTGAGGTTTATCCTTGGTTTACTTACTTTTTTCGTTGGCGGAAGGCGGTGCAGCCAGTTCGTTTGCGTTTCATCTTTCATCACCAATAAACTTCCATTTTCTAAAAATAAGGTTACGGTTTCTTTAGTTTGTTTGTGTTTGAAAAGAAATCTTCGCTCGGCACCGAAACTGAGTGATGCAATGGCCGAATCTTTTGCTAAAGCCTTTTCATCATCGCTATGGTAGGCCATTCCTTCATCACCGTTGTGGTATAAATTAAGCAAACAAGAGTTAAAAGTAGTACCTGTTTGCTCCTCTGAGATTTTTTTTAAATCCAGTAATTCCTTTGTCCATGGTAAGGCCATTTTCGATTTATTGGAGTAGGTATAGGAATAGGCTTCATCTCCATACCAGGCTACTTTTCTTTTGGTAATAATGTGTTTGCCCATAATAAAAGCTTCGTCATTCTTCCATTCAATGGTACTCATCAGCGCCTCGAAATAATGATCGGCTTCTGATATTGTGAATAATTTGCCATAGTAATTTACGGTGCCGCCATATGGGAGCAGATTTTGATTAATATCTATTGTGGTGTTGAATAAATCCATTGTTTGTATGCTGTTTTTAAGCAATGCCCGCAGGGGCGGTAGCCATGTTGAAGTACTTCTTCTACAGAACGGAAAAATACACGGTTTTCTTTCTTCATCCGTTTTCCCGAGCTGCATTTAAGTAACCCGTAAATCTTCAATCTGGCATTTCCGCCTAGGCAAATAGCTTTGCTTCTCAAATACTTTTTTAGTTCTTCCGTTGAAATATCGACATGTTTGATCATACAGGGCTAAACATTTGTTTTTGCTGCTTCCCAACCAATCATGGCCGTTTTTCGGTTTAGCCCCCAATGGTAACCGCCCAATGCACCGCTTGATTGTATAACCCGGTGGCAGGGAATGAGAAAGGCTACGGGATTATCGCCAATGGCCGTACCTACCGCTCTGGATGCATTAGGATTATGCAATTGTTTGGCAATGTTGCCATAGGTGGCCAATTTACCCATAGGTATTTTTAGCAAGGCTTCCCAAACTTTTAACTGGAAATCCGTCCCTTTTAAATGTAGTTTAATCTGGTGCAGTTTGCTCCAGTCGTGACTGAAAATGTATAACGCATTTTGCTGTTCTTTATCCAGTATCTGCTGATATTGAGCGGATGGGAATTGGCGTTGCAGATTTGCTAAAGCAATCTTTTCATCATCGTAAAAAGCGATATGGCAGATTCCTTTTGAAGTGCTGGCTACGATAATGTTGCCGAACGGACTTTCTGCAAAACTATAATTGATATGAAGGTTTTCACCGCCGTTTTTATATTCTCCAGGTGTCATCCCTTCGATGTTTACAAAAAGATCGTGCAGTCTGCTGGTTCCTGATAGGCCGGTTTCTAATGCGGTATCGAATAAACTTTGGTTTTCTTTCAGCATTTCTTTGGCATAACCAATGCTAATGTATTGCAAAAAACGTTTGGGCGTAGTGCCTGCCCATTCGCTAAATAATCTTTGGAAATGAAAGGGGCTTAAATTTACTTTCTCTGCAATTTCTTCTAAACCAGGCTGTGTTTTAAAATTCGCCTTGATGTAGTTTATGGCTTCTGCTATCCGGTTGAAATTGATTTCTTCTTGTGCTTTCATGATCTTGAATAATTTATATCCAAAAGTAGTTTGGAAAGAAAAGGTAAACTACCCGAAACTTGCTAAGTTTAACCGTGATTTTAAAACCCGGTTTATTTAATTTCATTTCCAATTAATTTTTTCGCCCTCGCAAGATCGGTATTTCCATTGAGGTCTATCTCAATAAAATATGGTACCTGCCATTGCTGGGTTTTTTCGGCCTGTTTATTTGTTGGCGTATCCCAGGGAGGGTAAACCCTAATCCCGCTTTTACCTTCTACTCCATTTTTGGTAATCATTTTATGTGCTACCAATATGGTTTTTGGAAAAATAAACTGGCCAGCTTGGCCAGCGCTTTTCGCTGATATTATTAACAGGTCGAATTCATCCTGATCGTTAAAAGGTGTTGTAATGCCTGCTTCATTGCGCTTCCATATGGTTACAAATTGTCCGGTTTTAGTTGGGGTGATTTTCGAAAGGCGGTGTCTGATTTTTAAACCGTTTAATTCAAAGGCACAGGCTGCATATGCCTGACTTTCATTTTCTAATTGTAAGTTATTTATTTGATAACCCAAAGGACTATAAACTAAATTGGATGCCGTTAGTAATATCGATGGTAATTGGTTTATGGCACTTTCTTTTGGAGGCATATTGACTGGTAAAATAGGAGGCGAAAGAAATTGGGCGAAAATAAAGACTTTTTATCTCAATAACTTTTAGTGTTATTAACAAATCTGGCATTATTGTCCTTCGATCGATCTCCCGATGATGGGTTTAAATGCTTGTTGTTATCGTTTATCATAAGCTGATAAAGCTAACCATCTCCTCCTGAATAAAAAAATCATATGCTTAGCCTTCTGCAAATTTTGGGTGATTAAATCTGATCAATGAATTGTGTAATGGCTATTCATTTTCCACCTGATCGCACAGATTGCGCGACGTAAATTACAAATCAACGCTTTTCTGCGAAATTTGCGGGATAGGCACGAGTAAGCGAAAGTGTTTTAAATTAGACTAGCCAAAGCTTTTCTTCCCTTTTTACCAACAAGTATCTGTCATCGTTTAAAATCAGATAACCATATTCATAGCAGAAAATGTAGGTGTTCCCATTATGGGTTTCATAACTATAGGTATGGTATTCAAAATTAAAGCCTGCCGTAATTAGCTTTTTACGGGTAATCTTGGTTTTTCCAGTCGGATTCAGACCAGCAAGTATCGCACGATTCTTTTTTAATATGCTATTTACCCGTTTGATCACAAGATTGTCTTCAACCTTTAAACGATTGTTGTAATTGTTGCGACAAGCGTCGTCGCAGTATTTTTTATCGGCCCTTCCTCTAATCAGGGTTCCGCAGTCTAAACATAAACGTTCCATAATAATTTCTTTTTTATTATGGGATGATGACCTAATTTATAAAATAAAACGATGGAATAAAAAAAATATAAAACATCTCCTAGAGGCTTTAAACGCATGTTTTCCGTGTATAAACGTTTATAAACGACTATAAATGTTTACAATCCGACTAATTTTTGATTCTCGTGGCAATTTTGTTCTGTCAGTTGTCGTGGTGACCGCTGTTCGTTAAACATTTAGAAACTTAAAATTTAAAGATCATGGAAAGTGCAGTTAACAAAGTAGTATTGAGCGGATTTGCCGGAGCAGATGCAGATGTAAAGACTTTTGGAAATCAAAAATTAGCGAGGGTTAACCTTGCGATAAATGAAACCTACAAAAATGCTGCGGGTGAAGAAGTTAAAAAAGTACAATGGTTTAATTTAATTTTTTGGAACGCAAAAGCAGATTTGGCCGAAGCCCAGATTAAAAAAGGTACAGGATTAACTGTAGAAGGCAGATTACAGGCAAATAATTATGATGGTAAGGACGGGAAAAAACGTTATGCCGTAGAAATCGTAGTTGGTGATGTAGTAATTAGGGAAAATGAAAAACAAGCTGCCTTTTAGCTTACGAAAAAATCGCATCATGTAAATTTGATTTATGTGATGCGATTTAAAATTACAATTTAATAGATAAGCCTGTGTAAAAATTAATTCCTGCAGCCGGGTTAAAATACCGTCCATTTGCGGCGTTTAAATCGTTGCCCAAACTGTAATTAACATTTAAGAGATTGTTTAAACCTGCAAATAAATCAAGGCGAGTGTTACCTAACCTTAGGTTTTTTATTCCAGCTTTTACTTCCAGCAGATGGTATCTTTTAGAAAAAGCGGTATTGGCATCATTTAGCGGAATAGCTGAGGTATAGTTGTGCTGGGCAAAGAGGTAAAATTCTTTCCAGAAGTTAAATTCGAGACTATTCACCCAGATATTTTTTGGAACACCGGTAAGCTGATTACCCGCATAATTGTTAGTGCCGCTTACAAAATCTTCAAATTTAAATTGGCTCCAGGTATAATTGCTCCTGAGTTGTAATCCGGTTAACCATGAATTATTGTTTTTGATAATCCATAAGGCTGTTTCCAGTTCTATGCCTTCTTGTTTTGTCCCGCCTGCATTGATGAAATATTCAGTGTCATTTTGATTTAGCCTTCTTACAATGGCATTTTTTAACTGATAATGGAATACATTCCCGTTGGCATAAAAACGGTTATCCGCTGTTTTATACCTTAAGCCCAGTTCATAATTCCAGCCTGACTCAGCCTGAAGGTTATTATTGATGTTATTATCAGACGATCTTACCTCTGCGATAGTAGGTGTCGAATAACCTTTACTTACCGAGGCCCTAATCGATAGATCATTTGAAATTAAGTAAGATAGCGCAGCCTTTGGCATAAACTGCGTATTAAATTTACGCTCTTTTGTCGCAATGACTGCAGGGAAGTAACTTTCATAGTTGTAGCCAAAAAAGTTTAAACTTGAAGCAAGTTCGATCAGGAATTTATTGGTGATATCGAAGTTTAACCTGATGTAAGCAAAATCCTGACTGGCTTTTAAGCGATCTGAAGCTTGCATGGCAGTAGCTTCACCGCCATTATTATTAAAGTTTTTAATCTGACTTTTGGTGGCAGCGCTTTCTAACCCAATTTGCGCATTAAATTTAATGTTTTCTTTGGCCTGCGCATATTCTAAAAATGTTCTGAACCCGAGCGTACTTTCGTAGCGCTTTTCGTAATTGGTTATAAAGGGGTTCTTGAAGTCGGTATAAGAGGTGAATAAAGCAATAACATGTTTTAACTGCCTGTTAATCTGATAGGAATTAGCTATTCCCCCGAAAATGGTTTTATTGTAAATGGCAGCTTGCTGCGAAATGGCTCCAGGTAAGGTTGCTGTTGCCGGACGGGCCAGTTTAGGATCCTGATCTAATTGTGCAGCCGTTAATCCACCTGGTGTTTCGTAATTTAAATCGCTGTAAAAAGCAAAAGCCTTTAAACTGCCTGCATTGCTATAATTCCATTGCTGCAAAGTTTGAAAATACTTTCTGTCCATTGCACTGTTTTGCCGATATCCGTCACTTCGCTGATAGGCTTCGCTAAAACTGAAACTGTACTTTTTATATTGCTGTTTGATGGATGCTGTTTGATGAAAGAGACCATAGGAACCTCCAATCGCTGAAATATTAATTTCATTGTGATTCATGGCGGGCGGATTAATCAAAATCGCACCGCCTGTGTTTGCACCAAAAATACTGGCTTCAGGCCCCTTGTAAATTTCCATCATACCTACTGCAGAAACGTCTAAGGCATTGAGGTAGGTATTTCCACCTGCATCAGTTAGTGGGAAATCATCAATGTAAATTTTAATATTTCGGATGCCAAAAGGAGAGCGTAATAAGCTCCCACGGAGCGATAGGCGATAGCTACCTGGCGAACGTTCTTCCATTCTTACACCAGGAACAATATTTAAAGTGCTCACTAAGGAGCTGCTCTGCTGATTTGCGATTAAATTGCTGTCAATCAAATTTACAGCTGATACCGATCTTAATAAAGAATGCGAATTGTAATAACCTTTAACGGTAACTTCTTCAAGTTTTTTTACGGAATCAGGTTTAAGGACCTGCGCAAAGCCAGTAAGTGAAAGAAGGATAAACAGTAAGGTAAAGTTCGATTTCAAAGGGGAAAGGGATTAATAGTTTAGCCACAAATCGGCAGATAAATTTACTGCATATTCTGCTAATCTGTGGCTAATTGATAAACTATTTTGCTGCTACTTTCCAGATTGTACCACTCACATCGTCGGCTAGCAATAAGGCGCCATCTGGTGTTAGGGTAACGCCAACCGGACGGCCATAAACTTCTGCCTTATCCTGATCGGCGATAAAACCAGTTAAAAAATCCTCGGGTTTTCCAATTGGTTTGCCATCTTTAAAAGGTACAAATGTTACTTTATAGCCAGAAATTACCGACCTGTTCCATGAGCCATGTTGACCAATAAATGCACCACCCTGATATTTTTGCGGAAATTTAGTGCCTTTGTAAAAAGCTAATCCTAAAGAAGCGGTATGTGCGCCTACGGCAACATCAGGAGCTATAGTTTTTTTAACCAACTCCGGGTTTTTACCTTTTAAACGGGGATCTTCATTTTGTCCAAAATAAGCGTACGGCCAGCCATAAAAAGCACCTGGTTTAACACTGGTAATATAATCTGGTACCAAATCGTCGCCTAATCCGTCGCGCTCGTTAACAGCTGTCCAAAGCATATTCGTTGATGGAGCCCAATCTATTCCCACAGGATTTCGCAAACCACTGGCATAAATGTTTTCTCCGGTCCCGTCGGGGTTTATTTCTAATATATTGGCCCGTCTTACTTCATTTTCCATTCCATTTTCGCCAACGTTGCTGCCTGATCCAACGGTAATATAAATTTTGCTTTTATCTGCATTGGTAATTAGATTTCTAGTCCAATGATTGTTGTATCCACCGGCGGGTAGGCTTAGGATTTTTTTTCCTGTAGCGGTGATTTTAGTGTCGCCGGTTTTATATGGATATTGCCATAAGCCATCGGTATTGGCTACGTAAAATGAATTACCAATAATCAGCATTCCGAAAGGTTGATTAAGACCATTCAAAAATGTAGTAACGGTTTCAGGCTTGCCATCTTTATTTTCATCCCGGTATAAGAGAATGGTATTGGCACTTTTTCCTGGTACTTCTGATTTTGCTTTGCCTGTTATGGTATTGGCAACTGCTTCTACAGTGCTTCTTTCCGAATTAGAAAGCGCCACCAATACATCGCCATTTGGGGCAATATAAGTATGGCGTGGACTTTTAATGTTCGAAGCAAATTTGGTTACCACAAAACCTTCAGGAGCAATAGGGGTTTTACCTTCTGGCCAACCGATAACTTTGCTAAATTTGCTTTTGGCTGCATTGGTATCGGGTGCGGGCAAATCTACAGCGCCATTTTTAGTCGTAACGGTTGTATCTTCTCCCTGTTTTTGTGAATTAGAATTGGATTGACATCCAAAAAGGACCGCAGTAGAAAGCATTGATGCGTAAAAAATATTGTTTTTCATGTTAACCGGTTTTTGATTAAGAACTTATCTCAAAAAATATAACATCGAAAACGGAGAGAAGTTTTTAGCCAGGGCAAAATTGCCACAACCCTAAAACCGTAAAAGGAAAGTACCCTGTGAGTACCTTCCTGGAGAGCGCATATTATTTTCCCTGGCGTGATGCGATGAGGATTAACAGGGAAGTACTATTATATAATCTTTTAAAATTGAAATATTACTTCACAACGAAAATCTGACCACAGACAAGATGATTTACTTTTAAGTTAGTAGGAGTGGAGAAAAGGAAGTTGAGCATAATTTCGAGTTGTTAATTTGAAAAGCGATTCGTTAAAACTAAATTACAGTATTACACCTAATTTTTTAGTTAAATTTTGTTAAATCGTTTCGCAGCTTAAAGCCGGATTATTTCTGGTCTTTATTTAACCAGATTTTCCTGTAATTTTTTCTCGATGTCTTTGGCGTTTAATATCAGTGCAGAGAATTGTGGGTCTGATTTTACCAGTAAAAACTTTCCGTTCGGAAGGATGATTGCTGAGGTTCCACACGAAGTGGCCTCTTTAAATAATAATTTCTTAAGAAAGCCCGAATCGGTTTCTATCTCTAAACCTTTCGATTTAATCGGACTGAAACTTTTTCCTACCTCACGGTATTGGTAAATGGCAACTTTTGGCCTCGCCTCGGCTTTTTCGAGAATGTTTTTCTGAAAGGCCCACCTTACATTGTTCAGGAACTCTGGGTTCTGATAACTAAGGTCTTTCCAGCAGTCGTCTTTATTTAAATAGTATTTAATGATAATGGTATCTTTTAAAGCAAGCCTTTGGTTTTCTTTTAAAAAAAGATGCAGGGAATCTACCTGTAAATCGGTTAATGTTCCTGCCTGATAGCGCTTAGTTTCATCCAGATATAGTTTTGGTGAACAGCTATATGTCGCAATAGCAATAACAATTAAGGCAAATAACTGCAGTTTGATTTTGTTAAGGTTTTTCATTTGTGTGAGCATTAAAGTTGAATTCTCCTGGTTAAATTTAGTCATTCAGCCAGGAAAATTCTTAAGACATAAATTTATAACTAAAATTTAAGTCTTAAACTGTTTTGATATTTTTTTATAATATTATCACTTAACCTTTTAATATTTTGGTTTTTTCGGCATCAAATTCTTCCTGTGATAAAATACCGGCATCCAATAATTCTTTCAGATCTAACAGTGCCTGTTTTTTTGATGTGATATCATTTTTAGCTGGTTCTGCACTGTTTTCAGCAGGTGCTGCACCCTTGATTGGCTGATTAGAAATGTTTGAGGGGCCAAATTGTAACAAGAGTTCGGTAATTTCATTAAAACCCTTAATGTTAGAATAATCTATTGCTTTTTGTTCCTTTACATTTACAATGGTAGGGTCTGCTGATTTTTCGAGTAAAAATTTTACCGCATCTTTTTTACCATTGGCAGCCGAGTAATGTAAGGCGGTATTCCCGCTTTCATCCTGGATATTAACATTGGCACCTTTTTCTGTTAATAGCTTTAACATACTTAAATGTCCGCTTTTGGCGGCTACATGTAACATGCTTTCGCCGCCGTAGTTGTAATTATTATCGAAAGAGAAGCTGGCCGATATGGAAATGTTATTGGCGGTTTCTACCCATTCTAAATACGAATACATCGAATCATCCTTACCCGAGAGTGGTTTTGCATAGTTTACATCTACCCCATGGCTTAGAAATAAATCGACAATTTCTTTCTGGTTATTGGCGCAGGCATACCAAATGGGAGATAAACCATCTTTTGAAGAAACAAATACATCTGCACCTTTTTCTACCAATATTTTGGTTAACATCCGGTTGGCATCATAACAGGCAATTAATAAGGCCGATTCTCCGGCGTGATTAACATGGTTGATATTTCCACCCTTATCGAGAATAAGCTCAACCATAGGTGTGTTTTTAGATTTAACCGCAAAAATTAATGGTGAATCGCCGTGTTTATTGGTGGTGTTGATGTTGGCGCCAAATTCCAGTAATTTTTGAACAACTTCCTTATTCCTCCAGCTTGCCGCAATAAGCAAAGGGGTTTCTGCCTCGTTATTTTCACCATCCACTTCAAGGCCTTGATCGATCAGTTTTTCCAATACTTCAATTTGTCCGCTTTGAGCGGTGAGGTGTAATAAACTATTGCCTTTAAAATCTTTAATATCCACCCTTGCACCTTTATCCAGAAGAAACAATGCGGTTTGTTTCTGTTTTTGTAAACAGGCAAAGTAAAAAGGTGTTTCGCCGGCATGATCTTCATAATCTAAAGCTGCCCCACGATCTATTAAAATCTGCACGAGGTCTAAATATCCACGATGGGCAGCATAGTGAAGTGCTGTTCTGCCTTTTTCATCTGTATACCCTACCTCTACCTCTTGGTTGGCCAATAAAAGTTCGGCTATTTTGCGCTTGCCGCTCTCGCAGGCAATAATAAATGACATCGACATATCTTAAGATTGTTTCATGAGCAGTTCAACTGTTTTTATTTTCAGGTTATCATCAGCGGCCAGCATCAGTGCGCTTTGATCCTGATCATTTGTAACCGCAATATCTGCACCGTTTTCGAGCAGGAGTTTTACTTTTCGGTAAGTTTCTTTTGCTTTTTCTGCTTCGTAGTTTACATTGTAGGCACAAACCTTATGCAGCAGGGTATTCCCTTCATTATCTGTTCTGTTCACATCTACTTGCCCGCTTTCTAAAACGGCCTGTAAAATATCAGCCTGTTTTTCGGCAATGATATCCAAGGGAGTCGTGTCAGCGCCATACCAGGTACTGGCCTGATATAAATCGGCGCCGTCTTCAATCAGTTTTTTAAGGAAGTTGATGCCACTTTCACTATTCGACATCATCCGCACGTATTCGAATAAAAGTGTTTCGCCGTTTTTATTGATCTGATCGAAAGCTGGTGTGGCATAATTACGCAACGTATCGTATATTTTTTCGCTCTGCAAATGTGCCACTGCATAAAAGAAGGCTGAATTTCCATCACGGTCGGTATGATTGGGATCGGCACCATTTTCGAGGAGATAAGCTATTAAGTCTTTCTTGTTAAATTTTATTGCGGTAATTAGTGGGCTTTCCTGCACCACATTGCCTTCATTAATATCTACCCCCTCGTTTAGGAGGATATCGATATAGCCCTTAAGCAGATCAGTAGTCTGCTCATCGTTCAGGTTATAACGGCGGAAACTGCTTTTCACTACCTGATGGATGTAGTTTTCTTCTGCGTTGTTTTTGAAATTAGCCCTGCAACCTGCATTAATACATGCTTTGATTACCCCTAAATTCACCCCGTTTTCGAAGAGATAACTTAATAGTGTTTTCGTGTTTACCTCATCATTTAAGTTGTCGAAATGGGTAATAAATTCATCAAAAAATGCGATATCTTCATCGTCATGCCCAAGGCTGCGGGCAATGGCCTGAAAAATGCTTTTGTCAAAACTGTCGAATTCGTAAATATCGGTTTCGATGGTTTTATCCTTTAACATGAATTGGAGGATTTCGTATTGTTTCGCTCCGACCAGGTTGTCGAATATGGATGATCGATGGTGTTCTTGTAAGCTTTTGGAGAGTTTTTCGCCATTCAGCATAAGGCTTTTAGCTTCGTCGAATTTGCGGGCGTTTAACTGTTGATCTAAAGTAGGTTCGGCCATTTTCAATTAAAAAGTTTAAAATAGATAGATATATAGTTTTAAGGCTACAAAAGTTTAGCCAAAGAAATGGTTCACAAAAAAATATTGGGATATTGCACTAAAGACAGATAAAACTATACCTAATTATGATATGGTCGTGTTTTTTTTTGAAAAGCAATCGCAGTATTCCATTGGTTAATTTCTTACTGCTCTACCTTTCCCGATAAAAATCCTATCGTATGGACACATGTTTCTTTGACTGGATTTTTTAGTTTCTTTGTCTAGAGTGATCGTCATGCTGAACTTGTTTCAGCATCTTTTTCGCTATTAAAAACATTCTGGCCCAAAAAGAACTACCGTTTACGTACGAGTATTAATTTTTTCCGCTCTATGCCGCGGGGGCATACTACTTTGGAGCGCCAAAGTAGCCAAAACGCTTTGTCAATCCAGCATTGTGGCTTCTCACTACCCCATGCTCATCAAAAAACAGCGGCACTTTGTTTTGCTCGGTTCTGCTAAATGAAAGTTGATGAAATATGTTCACAAAACCACTGCGTTTGAGGTTTGTTGGTGCCATTTGGGCTATTCTGCAACTGTTTTTTTGATTCTTCGGCCACTTGGGATTGACGGCGTCCTTCTGTAAGATTTGTGTTTTATTGAAGTTTGTTAACAAAAGGCCTATACTTATCTTAATTATTTGAGTCCACACGCAAAGCCTTATCCCCGGACTTTTCGATCAGGTTTAGTTACGCTATTTTTCTGCTAATATTCCGGTTTTCTGTGCTACAGGCTCAGGTGCATAGCCCTGATCGAAGCGGCATCCCCGATATTTCATCGGGATAAAGCGGAGAGCAGGACTAACTTTAAATATAGTAAATGACTCTGCGCTCCCTAAATACAATGGTATGTTACATTATTATTTCACTACTAAGAAGATTATCGGTTTTTAATAAAATGAATTGCTGATCCAAACCAGAAATAACATTGTGATGTTCCTTAATTCATTCGATTATTTTATCTTTAGGCGATTTTAAGAAGATCGGTTTACCAACCTGGAAACCCATTGAATAATTAACCTTAATAAGCAAAATCAATATAAACATGTCAAATACATCAAAAATTATCTACACCAAAACCGATGAGGCGCCAATGTTGGCAACCTATTCACTGTTACCTATCGTACAAGCTTTTACCGCATCAGCAGGTATTGATGTAGAAACCAGAGATATTTCTTTAGCAGGAAGAATTTTGGCAAACTTTCCTGAGTATTTAAAAGACGATCAAAAAATTGGTGATGCTTTAGCAGAGCTTGGTGCATTGGCTACCACTCCAGAAGCTAACATTATCAAATTACCAAATATTTCTGCTTCTATCCCGCAATTGGTAGGTGCAATTACGGAGTTACAATCGCAGGGTTTTGCCATTCCAAATTATCCTGATAATGCGCAGAGCGATGAAGAAAAAGCAATTAAAGCTAAATATGCAAAAGTTTTAGGCTCGGCTGTAAATCCGGTTTTACGTGAAGGTAACTCTGATCGCAGGGCGCCTAAAGCGGTTAAAAATTATGCAAAACAAAACCCACACTCGATGGGTAAATGGTCTGCAGATTCGAAAACCAAAGTGGCCAGCATGACTGAAGGCGATTTTTATGGTTCAGAGAAATCTACAACGGTTGCTGAAGCAAGTCAGTTTAAAATAGAATTTGTAGCTGCTGATGGTACGGTAACCGAATTAAAAGGTTTATCGCCATTAAAAGCAGGAGAGGTCATTGATAGCTCTGCATTGAGCTTATCGGCATTGAAAACTTTTGTAGCCAAAGAAATTGCTGAAGCTAAAGCCGCAGGCGTATTGTTATCTGCACACTTAAAAGCTACGATGATGAAGGTTTCTGACCCGATTATTTTCGGTGCTATTGTTGAAGTTTACTTTGCAGATGTTTTTACTAAATATGCCGATCTTTTCAAGGAACTGAACATCGACACCAGAAATGGTTTAGGCGACGTTTATGCAAAAATTGCGGGCAACGCTAAACAAGCAGAGGTTGAAGCCGCTTTGGCTCAGGCCATCGAAAACGGACCAGCTTTGGCTATGGTAAATTCTGATAAAGGAATTACTAACCTTCATGTGCCGTCTGACGTGATTGTTGATGCTTCTATGCCGGCAATGATCCGTACTTCGGGACAGATGTGGAACGCAGCTGGTAAAGCACAGGATACCATCGCTTTAATTCCAGATCGTTCGTACGCGGGTGTTTATACCGCAACAATTGATGACTGTAAAGCAAATGGTGCTTTTGATGTAACCACCATCGGTTCAGTACCAAATGTTGGTTTAATGGCTCAAAAAGCTGAAGAATATGGTTCGCATGATAAAACTTTCCAGGCTACCGGTTCAGGAACTATCCGTGTTACTGATGCAGATGGCAAAGTATTTTTCGACCAGAAAGTAGAAAAAGGCGATATCTTCCGCATGTGCCAGACTAAAGATGCTCCAATTCAGGATTGGGTAAAATTAGCGGTGAACAGATCACGTTTATCAGAAACGCCAGCGGTTTTCTGGTTAGATGAAAACAGAGCACACGATAGAGAAATCATCACTAAAGTTAATACCTATTTAAAAGACCACGATACTACAGGTTTAGACATCCGTATTTTAGCGCCGATTGAAGCGACTAAGTTTACTTTAGAGCGTATCCGCAAAGGTTTAGATACCATTTCGGTTACCGGTAACGTATTACGTGATTATTTGACAGATTTATTCCCGATTTTAGAATTAGGAACCTCTGCTAAAATGTTATCTATTGTACCTTTAATGAATGGTGGTGGTTTGTTCGAAACTGGTGCTGGTGGTTCTGCTCCAAAACATATTGAGCAGTTTATCGATGAAGGTTATCTGCGTTGGGATTCATTAGGTGAGTTCCTGGCACTTCAGGCTTCTTTAGAGCATTTATCTCAAACACAGAACAATACAAAAGCGCAGGTATTGGCCGATGCTTTAGATGAGGCTAATGCTAAATTCCTGGCCACTGACAAATCTCCGGGTAGAAAACTGGGTACAATTGATAACCGTGGTTCTCATTTCTATTTAGCTTTATATTGGGCTGAAGCTTTAGCTGCACAAACTAAGGATGCTGATTTGCAAGCGAGATTTGCGCCATTGGCTAAAACTTTATTCGCAAACGAAGCGAAAATTAACGAAGAGTTGATTGGTGCTCAAGGTAAACCTCAGAACATTGGCGGTTACTATAACCCTAATGATGAGCTGGCAAGCAAGGCAATGCGTCCGAGCGAAACATTAAATACTTCTTTGGCTTCTTTATAAGCTAAATTGAGTTGTCAACTTTAATATGCTTCTAGTATGGAAGTTAACAACTCTTAAAATACTTTGGCGTCCTGATATAAAAATCTGGACGCTTTTTTTATGCTGTAGGTTTGTCAGCTTGATTAGTATTTTGTTAGGCGTAAATATTTTTCATTTGGAAAGCAGATGCAGAAGCTTTTGGGTTACAACAGTCCCGCTCCCGCTTCTGCTCCCGATGAAATATCGGCAGCATCCCGCTTTGATAGGGTTTAACGGACTTAAATGGTACAGCTATTTCGGGTAAAATAAACCCGACTAACCACATCATTGCTTTACTGAAATAAAATAGATCCCAATATTTTACCTAAACTTCTTTTCTCCAGTCAAGTAATTAATTTGTTTCGGTATTAACCGTTACCGTACCTCCTAAACTTGCCTGGGTATTATTTTCGGCCTGCGTGAGGGATAGAAATGGAAAGCCCGCATCCCGATTTTTCATCGGGGAGGACTTGCAGTGTATAGCCCGACCCTTGCGTAGCTTGGGGCACGCCCTAATAATTGGAAGATTCTCTGCTGGAAACAAACCTTATCAATATCATTTTGTTATATTCATATAAATTAATAGGAGACCCATATCATGGCAAATAACGAGAATAAAGGATCGCAGGATAAAATACATAGTACGACAGAAAATAGCGAAATTAATAAAGAAAACCTGGCTTATGATGAACGTAAGCAGAGTTACGAGCTCGATGTGAAAGGTACAGATGCAGATTACGACCATCCGATGGGTTACCAAACCGTAGCTGCCGGTGCTAAAGATGACGATTCTACTTACGATGAGGCCAATCCTTATGTTGGGGATGAATATGCCAGAGATGAAGATATCGTAAACGATGAACTGGAAGAACTGGGTATGCACGTAGATAACGGAGAAAGCGTAAAACTAAGCCCCGAAGATGAAATTCTTGCCCGTACACCGGAGGATAACCGTGATGATTTAGATGAAGAAGGATACCCGATTAACGATACACCGAAGAACATTTAGCAGTTTGCAAGCGGCAGTTTTTAACCGCCAAGAACTGAAAGCTGTTAACCGAAAACTGGCTAAGGATTGATATCTAAATTAAATCTGCGGCGCAATTCGTCCAGCTTTGGGTTTTTGTTAACCAGATAATCATACTTTTCGCGGTTACCGTAAAGCCTGTTTTCTATCTTGCGCTCCATGAGTTTATAGGTAACCTCAACACCAAAGTTCCGAAGCTCGTTCCGTAAGAAATTTAAAAGTTCAACCGATTCTTGTTGTACAAGATGTTCCTGTGTTTTGCTCTCTACCGAAATCTCAATCAGCTCAGGATTTAAAAGTGTTGGCGCAAAATTATTTAAGATGGTGAACAGATTAATCCTATCGGTAGCCTTCATCCTTTGGGTAAAGGCATTCCACACTTCCAGTAAACGATCGTAACTAAAAGGTTCCCGGGCTTCGCCGGTAACTTTCTTTGGTCCTTCATCATCATCTCCCTGGGCTACACGTTCCAGATCATTTAATGAAGGGATCAGTGTGCTTACCGCATTTGCTTTCGGGATATTGATACTGATGGAAGTGGCAGATGGCGGCGGACCGACCCTGGGTGTTTCTTTAGGTTTTTCTGCTGCAGGACCAGTGGATAAAACTGTACTTTTAACAGCAGGCGCTACATCCTGAACCGTAATTGGGCTTTCAGTATGTGGCTTTGGGGTTTCGGCCTGCCCGGCTACGACATTAGTTTTTTTTTTATCCTGATCTACGTCAGTTGCTGTGTTATTAGGGCTTAAAGGCTGTTGTGCTAAATTGACGACCGACCGGATATGGCACATTTTTATCAGTGCCAGCTCTACCTGTAAACGTTGGTTTTTAGAATTTTTGTAATTCAGATCGCAGGTATTGGCCAGGTTTAATGCCGTTAACAAAAACGATAATTCTGTTTGCCTGCACTGATCAAGGTATTTTTGTTTAATGTTTTCGCTAACTTCTAATAGTTTAATCGTCGATGCATCTTTACCTACCAATAAATTACGGAAGTGTGAAGCAAGGCCATTTATAAAGTTATTACCATCAAAACCGTTATTTAAAATTTCGTCGAACAGGAGGAGGGTTTGGCTAACTTCTGCTGCGGTTAAATAAGCGGTGAGTTTGAAAAAATAATCGTAATCTAAAATATTAAGGTTATCGATTACCGCCTTATAAGTAATGTTCTTGTTTGCATAACTGGCAATCTGATCGAACATCGAAAGCGCATCACGCAGTCCACCGTCTGCCTTTTGGGCAATAATGTGTAAACCATCGCTTTCAAAAGCAATATTTTCGCGCTGGGCAATAGTTGACAGGTGACTGGCAATATCTTCCACCTGGATCCGGTTGAAATCAAAAATCTGGCAACGCGATAAGATGGTGGGCAGGATTTTATGTTTCTCGGTGGTGGCGAGGATAAAAATAGCATATGAAGGCGGTTCTTCCAGTGTTTTCAGAAAGGCATTAAATGCACTCTGCGATAACATGTGAACCTCATCAATGATATAAATTTTATATTTTCCGGCTTGTGGTGGTATCCTAACCTGCTCAATTAAGCTACGGATATCATCAACAGAGTTGTTTGAAGCCGCATCTAATTCGTGAACATTAAATGAATGCCCGTTCTGGAAAGAAAGACAATTGTCGCATTGGCCACAAGCTTCCATTTCTGCTGTAGGGTTAGTACAGTTAATGGTTTTTGCAAGGATACGTGCGCAGGTTGTTTTACCCACTCCACGAGGCCCGCAAAATAAAAATGCCTGGGCAAGCTGATTGTTTTTAATGGCATTTTTTAACGTACCTGTAATATGCTGCTGGCCAACAACGGTTTCGAAGGTGGCTGGGCGGTATTTACGGGCAGAAACGATAAAATTTTCCATCGGCACGAAAATAGGAAAAATTTAAGTGTTGTAAGGTTGAAAAGTAGAAATGTGGAAAAGTTGCAAGGTTGAAAAGTTGGAGGGTTTAGTTTATAGTAGGATAAGACCTGAGGCAAAAGTTTGAGGTTAAAGGAATAACGTTATTGATGATATTTGTAAAATAGCTTATACCTTTCCTCAAACGAGTTAAAGCTACCAAAAGTAAGTTCAATCGCTTTTTCGGTATCGTAACCCTGGGTGTTTAATTTTATTATTTTTTTGAGCAGGTCTGTTCTTTTGGATTTTATAAAAAAGTAGATCACACTATAGGCCGTATTGTAATTGTCGTCTATATCATGACCATAAAATGAACCGCTGTATATTTTAAAGAAATTTTTTAACCTTTCGGTGTCTTTTGAATCTATCCCAGCCTTTATACTTTTAATTCTACCGCTTTGTGGATAGGAGTATAAATTCCCCTCACTGTCGAAATCCAGTGTTTCGAAAAACTCTGCAAGCCCTTCGTTTAGCCATTTGGGCGATTTTTTAAAATTAAACTGGAAAATACTATGACTAGCCTCATGGAGTGCTACCGAAATGAAATCGCTGCTCTTGTAAACAAAGGCTTCGTTAATGGCGGCAATGTAAAATCCGGTACTATTTACTGGTGCACTATATGTTTTTTGCGCAGCCCGGTAATCTTTACTTTTTCCGTATAGATTTATTTTTACCGGGGCCGTAATGTTTTCTCTTGTTTCGAAAATTTCGTTACAAAACATGCGTTCATAGGCAATCAGTTTCTCAATTTTCTTTTGCTCGGTTTCACTTATTTTGCAGTTAACAAAATTAATATCCACATACTGGGCGTAAAGAGACAGGCTGATGAGGTTTGAGAATATCAATAACAGGAATTTGTTCATATTCATTTATTTAATCAGCGATTTAAGTTCGTGACGGTATTCGGAAGCGCTTTTGCCGGTAAACTCCTTAAATAATTTATTAAAATGGCTAAAGTTGTTAAAACCGCTTTCGTAAGAAATATTGGCAATGCTGGTCGGTTTTTCGGCCAAAAGTTTTGAGGCGTGGACAACGCGGTATTCGTTTACGAAATGTGTAAATGTTTTCTTGGTGATTTTTTTGAAATAACGGCAAAATGAAGGAACAGTCATACTCGACATTTCCGCAATATGTTGTAAGCTGATCTGCTCCTGGAAATGATCTTTTACATAGTTAAAAATCATATTAATGCGGTCGTTATCCTGAACCTGCATTTCCATCGAAAATCCATCGGCGTTTAAGATCTTGTAATCTTTTGCATGTTCAAGTTCTTTTAATACACTGAGTAAAGTTAAAAGTCGTTCAAAAGGCGGCAGATCGTCCATCATTTCTATCCTGTCGCCCACTATTTGCATGGTTTCAGGGCCAAAGGCAATTCCGGCCTTCGATTTATCGAACAATTCTTGTATGCCTCTGATTTCCTGCAGGCCCAAAAAAATGCTACCCAAAAAATCGGGTTTCATCTGGATAACAGTTTCGTTTTTGTTTCCGGTATTGGTATCGGTAAAGCCACAATGGGGGAGGTTGCTGCCAATCAGGATCAAGTCGCCTTCGGTGTAATAGGAAACGTGACTGCCAATCTGCCTTTTCCCGGCACCGCCATTCACAAACACCATTTCAATTTCGGGGTGGTAATGCCAGAGGTGCGCCATATTGTTGGCGTTCTCTACATATTTCGAATAATAAAATGAACTTCCGAAAGAAGGTTCAACAACCTCAAAACTAGGCTTCATGGTTTGCTAAATTATTGTTCTAAAATACGTAAAAAATATGCTTTATTATAGCTTTTGTTAAAATAACAGTTAACCAGGGGTAATATAGCATAGATATTGGAAAATATGCAATCACCTATCCTTCAGTTAGTGCCGTACCTTAGTGGTGTCATATAATTATTAACTCTTTAAAAATATTGGTTATGAAAAAGTTCTTAAAAATCGGTTTAATAGCAGCGTTATTTTTTACTGCTACGGGTGTACACGCTAACGATGATGATTTTACTTTAAAAGTAAAAGGTGAAAAGGAAAAATTTATCCGCTTTTCTGTAGATAAGGCAGAGAACGTTAATTTATCGCTAATGGATGCTGATAATGAAGTTTTATTTCAGGAGGATATTCATGCTTCAGCTTTCTCTAGCAAAATTTATGATCTGAATGAGCTTCCTGACGGAAAATACACACTTAAAGTGGAGTCGGATATAAAAGTTGCAAAATATAATGTCGTAATTAAAAACGGGGAGGCACTTGTTTCCGAGCCGAAAGTTTCTAACGTATTTAAACCTGTTTACACTAAAAAAGATCAGGTTATTACGCTTAACCTCGAAAACCTGGAGAATAGTCCGGTAGAAGTTAAAGTGTATAACGAATACAATGATGAGGTTTATAAAGAGGTATTCAAAGATAAATCGCAACTGGTTAAAAAATTCAATATCGGTAAAACAGACTCTAAAGAATTAACTTTCGTAGTGAAGTATAAAGAAGAGAGTTTTGTTAAAACGATAGAAACCTATTAAACACTAACAGCTAATTGATATGGGGAGATTGTCGGATAGATAGTCTCCCTTTTTTTATAGGTAAGATGGGAAGATGTGAGATGGGGGAGGTAAGATGGATAATGTATTATGCATGGTTTTCATCACAGATTTTCCATTTTCCTTTTTCCATCGTCCATTGTACCTCTTCCATGATCCATCTGCCACTTTAATTAATCATTTGATTTTAAGAAGGTAAGATGGGAGAGGTAAGATGGATGATGTAGTGTGCATGGTTTTCCTTGCAGACCTTCCATTTTCCTTTTTCCATCGTCCATTTTACCTCTTTCATTATCCATCTGCCATTTTACATTACTTTTTCCATCTACCATTTTACCTCTTTCATGATCCATCTTCCATTTTACCTCATTACATTTGCTGCATAAAATCTAATTAATCATTTGATTTTAAGAAATATATTGTTACTTTTGCATCCCCGTAATATACCTCGGGATTAAAAAATTAAAAACATAATTTATAACAATGAATCAGTACGAAACTGTTATCGTTCTAACCCCGTTGTTATCAGAAGAGGCTGCGAAAGAGGCATTAGCTAAATTCAAAGCAGTTCTAACTGATAACGGAGCCGAAATTATCCAGGAAGATAATTGGGGTTTGAGAAAATTAGCGTATCCAATTGAGAAAAAATCAAATGGATTCTTCAACTTAACTGAATACAAAGCTTCAGGAGATTTGATCGCAAAATTAGAGCTTGAATTAAAACGCGATGAGCGTGTGTTGCGTTTCTTAACTATCCGTTTAGACAAACACGCTGTTGCTTACAATGAGAAAAAGCGTAGTGGTGCTTTTAACAAAAAAACTAAGGAGGTTGCAGCGTAATGGCAAGAGAACAAATACAATACGTAACTGCCCCTAAAGTAGAGGATAACCGTAAAAAATATTGCCGTTTCAAGAAAAACGGAATTAAATACATCGATTACAAGGATGCAAATTTCTTGTTGAAATTTATTAACGATCAAGGTAAATTATTACCACGCCGTTTAACTGGTACTTCGTTAAAATTCCAACGTAAAGTGGCTCAGGCAGTTAAACGTGCCCGTCACATCGGTTTGTTACCTTTCGTTGCTGATCAATTAAAATAGGAGGCTAGAGATATGGAAATTATTTTAAAACAAGATATTAAAGGCCTTGGTGAGAAAGATGATGTAGTTACAGTAAAGCCAGGTTATGGCCGTAACTATTTAATCCCTCAAGGATTTGGCGCATTGGCTACTTCTTCTGCTAAAAAAGTTTTAGCAGAGAACTTAAAGCAAGCTGCTTTTAAACAAGATAAAATTAAGAAAGATGCTGAAGGTGTTGCTGAGCGTTTAACTGATGTTAAACTTTCAATCGGTGCTAAAGCAGGCGAAAGCGGAAAAATCTTCGGAGCGGTTAACACCATCCAGATTGCTGAAGCATTAAAAGCACAAGGCTTTGATGTAGACCGTCGTCGTATTACTTTCGAAACTGAACCTAAATTTGTTGGCGAATATGTTGCTAACTTAAACTTACACAAAGAAGTGAAAGTTCAGGTTCCTTTTGAAGTAGTAGCTGAATAAGCATTCTTTAAAGAGTCATATAAAGAGCCTTTCGATGCAAATCGAAAGGCTCTTTTTTTTATACCAAAAAATAAGGATGGAAGAAAGAAGGTTTCGATAGGATTACAGGTTTTGTTCTATTAGCCAAGAAGCATATTCTGCTATACGTGTTCCCAGATAGTATGGGAGGTTTAATAAAAGATAAGGCTTGCCTGTTGGTGTATTTGTTTTTTCTAGCCTAAACTCGCCTCCATATACCCGAATGGCAAAAGGATGTGCTGAGGCATCAATGAATTGATGAAGAGATCTTAAGCTTCCTGTACTGCCCGATTTTATTTCAATCGGTATTACAAATTTTTTACAGGCATAAATTAAATCAACTTCTGCATCAGACTGTTTTTTCTCTCTTACCCAAAAATTAGGTTTATGAGAAGATATACGCTCAACTGATATCAGTTCCTGAGTAAATAAATGTGGAATAACGGCTCCTTTATAAGCTGAACTTAAATCATCTAAAGCAAGCATTTCTCCTTGGATACCCAATGAGTAGTTGACTAATCCTGTGTCTAAAAATTGTAGTCTAGGCGATTTTTTTAAATCAGGAATAATTGGAAGTTCGGTATTAGTAGATGGGTATATTAACCGGATGATCTTTGCGTCATCTAATATCCTAAAAGCTTCTCCAACCTCTCTCGATTTATAGTTCGAATTGCCGAAACCTTGAAAAACAACACGCTTATCGAGAAAAAGATGGGCAGTACCCATTATATGGTTAATAGTTCTTCTCGCTGTTTCATTCTGGGTATATTTTTCTATGTCATTTTTGTAGGTTGCCCAAATGCTTTCGTAAACAATAGACAGATCTGAAAGGTTATGTTCTTCTAAATCGGTTTTTATTATTTCTGGCATGCCTCCGATAATGGCATATCTACGAAAGGCTTTTAATAACAATTTGTGCGCAACAGCTTTTACAGGGGTTTGAAGCAGATATTTTAACAGATCATCTTTTTGGTTAGCTTGAAGGTATTCTTGAAAATTTAAGGGATATAAGTATAAGAATTCGACCCTGCCTACCGGAAAACTTTTTACTTTTTGTAATACAAACTCCAAAAGGGAGCCAGCACTGATTACATGCAGGTCAGGAATTTCTTCGTAAAAATACCTTAGCATTTGTATAGCTTTCGCACTTTCCTGAATTTCATCAACAAAGAGCAAAGTTTCGGTTATCTTATCCGATTGAATCCCATGTCCCAGCAATAGTGCTTCAACAATATTGTGTACATCGTCAAAATCATCAAAATATTGACGGTGTGCAGGTTTCTCCAGATTAAGAAAAATAGTATTAAGATAGTTTTTCGCAAAGTCCTTTATTAGTGTTGTTTTTCCTACCTGACGTGCCCCTCGAATAATTAGAGGTTTCCTGTTTTTGCTGTTTTTCCATCGGGTTAAGTTCTCTTCAATGGATCGTTTAAATGCCATTATTTTCTATTTTGTAACAAAGTCAACCCAAATATAGGTTTTTGTTGTAACAAAGTAAGGGTATATTTTATTAAAATTTGTAACAAAGTCAGGGCATTTTGTTGCGTCGATAGTGATAATATGATGGATGCTGGCTAATAAAATGCTTAATGGAGGCGCTGAATCAGCAAATCTGTGGGAAATCTTTATAGATCCCCACAGGTTTTAATGAGCTGAGTGGGTGTTTAAACATAAGATTAATCTTCCACTACCCCTTCGGCGTAGTTGGCCTGATTTCTACCTTACTCGGCAAAGTTCTTGCTGGCATGGCCAATAAATCAACAATCAGTTTACCCATATCTTCTGGCTGGATTTTCCAGGCATCATCTTCAACGTTGGGCTGATGATCGTTAAAATGACTGGCTACCGATCCGGGCATAATGGTGCTCACCTTTACGCCGTACTTTCTTAAATCGAGCATAACCGATTGCGTAAATCCTGTTAAACCAAATTTACTGGCATTATAAGCAGAACCTCCTGCGAAAAAGTTTGTACCGGCTAAACTCGATATGGTAAAGATATGCCCCTGGTTCTTTTTGATCTCATCAACCGAGGCTTTAATGCTGTAAAAAACGCCTGTTAAATTGGTATCGATGGTTTCTTTCCATAAATCGATGTCCAGCTCGTCAATAGGCGCAAAATGCCCAACGCCTGCATTGGCGATCAGTATATCCAATTGTCCCCATTTTTCGATTATCAGGTTTACCGCATCCTGCTGAGATTTAAAATCCACAACATCTGCTTCAATGGCCAATACATCACCATGTGCCACCAAATGTGATGCAGCCTGGTTCGCGCTGGCAATCGTCCTGCTTGTAATGGCTACTTTATAACCTGCTTTCAAAAGGGCTTCGGCAATACCGAAACCAATTCCTTTGCTTCCTCCTGTAATTAATGCAACTTTCATGTTGTTGTAACGTATGATATCGAAAAATGTTTAATTAGATTTTTTCTTGTCATGGTGCGGGAGCTCCATAATCTGGATATCCTTAAAATCTACTGGCTGTCCTTCACTTTGTAAGGCAATAAAACCTTCAGTAAGCGCTTTTCCATCAATTTTAATTTTCGGATCAAAACGGTTAGCTACGCCTCCGCCAATTTGTGGTTTGCTGTATTGCAATACGGTATCACCATTAATAATATGTTTAACGATCGAATCGCCCATCACAATCAGTTCGGCTGATACCCACTGGTCGCCGTCGTATGTTTTCGATTTAGAATCCAGACAATGGCCCGGATACTTACTGCCGTTATAAAAAATCTCTGTACCTGGCGAACACATGTTTCCGGTAGGGCGGGGACGGCCATCACTCAATCCACCTAAAAACTGCATTTCGATCGAAATTGGCCAATCCTGTTCTTTAGGCATTGTTTTCGGATCCTGAGAATGGAACATCACTCCACTATTACGTAAGGTATAACTCGGCGCACCTTTTTGCAGTTCGCCAACAAAACGGTATTTTAATTTTAGATGATAGTAAGAGAAGGGTGTTTTATAATAAAGATGGCCAAACTGATCATTGAAATCGCCGTATTGATCGTATCGCACTTGTATTGTTCCATCTTCAACCCTAAAGGTATTGCCGAAATTTACATTGTAATCGTGGTGGTGGATTTTAACGTTCCAATCTTTAATGTCTTTCCCGTTAAAGAGTGTAATCCACTTTTCAGACTTGTTATTGATGTTTTTGGTTGTACTGCAGCTCCATAGGGTAACAGCAAGAAAGAGATAGCCTAGTTTTTTCATTTGGTTAATTTTGTTTTGCCCTCTGTTTAAAAATGTGAGTCACAAAATACATAAACAAAGTGATTTTAAGGTACATTAAGGCTTTACCACGAGAATTTTGCATTTCGACTTTATTTTTGCACATAAAAAAAAAGATTTTTTTGGCGTTATTCCACACCGCTTCATTTTCCATCTTCCGTCTCTTTAATTACCTTTGCGCCATGGCGAAAACGCGGACAAGCAGAACTAAAAGCAAAGCAAAACATCCCCTTCTAAAAAAGATTACCAATATTGCTACGAAAGTATTTTTATATTTTCTGCTGGTTTCTGTGTTTTGGGTAATTGCCCTGCGTTTTATCAACCCACCAATTACCCTTTTGATGGTACTACGGAACATTGAGCGTAAAGCCGATGGAAAGTCTTTTAAAACAGAGAAAAAGTGGGTGAAATTCGAGGATATGTCTGATAATATGAAAAGGGCTGCAGTATCTGCCGAAGACCAGCTCTTTTTAAAACATATCGGTTTTGATATGAAAGCCATTGAAAAAGCTTTTGCCAGTAATGCCAAAGGGAAAAAGGTAAAGGGAGGAAGTACCATTTCGCAACAAACGGCTAAAAACGTTTTCTTGTGGCCTGGCCGCTCATGGATAAGAAAAGGTTTTGAAGCTTATTTTACCTTACTGATTGAGCTCTTTTGGAGCAAAGAAAGAATATTGGAGGTTTACCTGAACGTAATTGAAATGGGCGACGGGATTTATGGTGCTGAAGCGGCTGCCCAGGAATACTATGGCAAATCCTGTACAAAACTGACTAAGAAACAAGCCGCTTTAATTGCTTCTTGTTTTCCAAATCCGAGAAGATGGACACCCAAAAATGCTACCCCATACATCAGGCACCGTCAATACCTGATTTTAAGGAATATGAATAGGTTAGGGCCGTTGGATTTTTAGTCCGAAGCCCAAAGTCCTGAGTCTTCAGTCTATTAATCGACTAAGGACTTTTGACTCCAGACTTAGGACTAAAACTAGTCGTGATCCTTATTCCACCTGATTTTTATTCCGCCTTTTTCGTCATCTACCGCCTTTAAGTGCAATACGATACCGCGCATGCGGGCTTCTCTTTTTTCAGATTTAGTGAGGTTTTCATCTCCCTTTGGATTTCTCAGCGGGATGTCCATTTCTACGTTTGTGCCATTTCCTAAAGCATATGTGCCTTTTACATTAAAGTTTAAAGCGCTTGAGTTTACCTGCATCGGACTAATTTCTACCTTATCGCCACGCACGTTTAGTGTTCCATTAAGGTTTTTGATTTCTACGTTTGATAGATTCCTGTTGGCAAAGGCAAATTTTCCTACTTTAACCATTGGATCGAAATTAACCAGGGCTGCATTGTTTAGATTAAACACAACTTTACCATTAATCGATCGCGGAAGAATTTTTCCGGTATGCGATATGCGTCCGGAAATATTAACCAATGAAGATAAATAACCTTTTAAATTTTTGTTGGTGATGGTGTTTTGTCCGAAGTTATCAAATGAATAAAAGAAATCTTTAACACTTACATGGCTGATTTTTGAATTGATTTTAAAGCTATTTGAGGCAGTTTCCTGCATAATATTCCCGTTTAGCGATAACTGGCCTCCTGCGTGTGCCACACTTATTTTGTTGAAGAATATACCTCCGCCACGCAGGGAAATATCAGCATCGAGGTTTTTGGCCAGAAAATTTTCATAAATGGCTTTACCAACCGTTAAGCGGATATTCATTTGTGAAAGCTCCAGTACATTACTTAGCTCTTTCGAAACCACTTGTTTATTTCCGCCAGACTTTTTCTTTGCCGTTCTTGGTCCTAAGAAGGGTAAAAATTCTTTTAGGTAGAGCTGAGGGCTCGACATTTTTAAGTTGACCAATATTTTCTCAGGGGCAGTATAATACAGATTGGCAAAATTGGCGATGCTACAACTTACATTAAGCTCGCTTTTGCCCAACTGGAAATGCCCGTTTTGTATCGATAAATCGTTCTGGTTAAAGTTGATATTGAGCGCACTTTTTACCAGATGAAGCTTTCTGGGGATATAAAGGATGTCGGCATCGGCAATCTGTATCTTGCCCGATACAACTGGTTTGGTAAACCTGAAATGATCAATATCAGCCTTACAATATAATCTTAAGTTGGCTGTTCCGTTTTTAAATTCAAAATCGTTTGTGCCTAGTGAGTTGTTTAAATTGGATAGGGGAAATTGCGAAGTGACCAGTCCGGTGGCAATTGGGCGAGATAAATTATTCACTGTGAAAGTGTCGATTTTAAGCGGTGCATTAAAATATTTTGCCGTAAGCCTGTGGAACTTAATGGATGAGTTTTCATCACCAATAATGCCACCAACGGTATCCCGGTTGGTAAAAGAACCATCAAAGTTACAAGCGGTTAATTTGCCCGCTGGGATAGAAACCACATTATCTCTAACTGTTATTCCAACCTTGATTAAAGGATCTCCATATTTCCCTGATCCGTCATCAACAATATTTCCTCGGATATCGATCGGTTTTTCTATCCCGAACTTTAAGAGTTTGGAAGAGATATTGGGCGATAGCAATAAAGCGACATCTCTAAATAAAATATCATCAACGGCTATGCTAATGGCAAAAGCAGATTTATCTAATTCTATTTTAGCACCGATTTTAAAAGGATGGCCACCAATGTTTAGTATTTCAGGACTCAGAATTACCGCATCCATATCTCGGCTATAATGTGCATTTAAAGTCCCTTCTAAAGTTTTGTCTTTCAAAAAACTGCCTTTTCGGGTATTAAAGGCGAAACTGTTTACCTTAGTTGCCAGTTTAATTTTACCTGTCCAGCCGCTATCAGGGTATTCCATTCTGCCCTGGATCTGATCGATATCGAAATTGAATAATTTGAACCTTTTTTTGTTATCCAATACCAAACTAACCTTATTAAAATCAATTTTCTTAACTTCTAATGCTGAGGATTTTGATGACGATTTCTGCTCGGTTTTAGGCTTGCTCTTAAAAATACTGGTATTGCTGTAGCCTGTAGAATCGGTGTAGATATAAATGGAGGCGTTGTTAATGGCAATCTGTTTAATATTGATATTGCCTACAATAAGCGAAAGTACATTTAGCGATACATCTATATCCTGTGCTTTTAAAAGATCGTGTTTATGCTGGTTCCATAAGCTATCTCTCAGTAAAACACCATTTAAGGATACGGAAACACCCGGGAAACTTTTAAGGAGCGTTGGCTCCATGCTGCTAGCGGTAATTTTTCCGTTTAAATTTTTATTGAGCTGTGAAAGGATAGAAGCCAGTACTTCTTTTTTATTTCTGCTGATATAAAATGCACCGGCCAGCCAGGTGAGGATAATCAGTACAACGATAACAGATATAATTTTTAAAGAGATTTTGAGCCAGCGCTTCATAGACATTATTTTGATTTAACCAATATAATGTTTTTTGCCAGCTAATTGTTTGAGCAAGAGCGAAAATAATGTAGAATACTACTGACGGTTTTAAGAATTTATTTTCCCAAAAGTGATTCGAGATCAGGATGATATTGTGAAGTTAAGAACTGGGTAATGGTGAAATCGGCCAATCGGTTGATGTAAAACGGATCTTCCATCAGGATTTTTTTTAAGGCCGCTTCATCCTGGGCAAGGGCTAAGATGATTCCACCGGTACGGGGTACTTTTCGGCCCGACGCTACAAAAATATTTTTATCGTAGTATTTTCTTAAAAATTGAACATGAGCCTTCATATGCTCATCCAGTTCTTCCAGTGGAACAATATATTTAAGATCTACAATGAACATCCTTATTTATAATAAATGGGCAAAAACAGTTGAATGCCAGCTATTTTGAAATGGTACTTCCCATTTGTTATCCAGTTCTGCCAGGTTTTGAACCATATTGTTAAACACGATGGTTTCTGGTGTTACCTGTTTAATATTTACCAGCGTTTCAAAATCTTCTTTGCTGTTTACCACAACTTCGCCATTTACTTTGTAGGCAATGTTGAAACGGTTAAAAAGATCTACATGGTATTCCTGCTCAATTTCTTTAATTAAGCGAACAGAGCTATCAATAGAGCAACCGGTAACACCCGCCTGACTTTCGTCGACCGTTAGGATAATAAAAAAGCCATAGCGGATTTCTGCTTTTGCAAGCAATTCATTTCCATGTGCTTTCCACTGGTTAGTAAAAGCTGCTAATTTATTTAAGATCTCATTTTCTTCAGTAGAAGTAAATTTGCGATCGCTTTGGTATATCCAAACTCTTGATTGTGGAGAAAAACTCATATACAAATTTATGATTTTAATTAAATTGGTGTGTTTAAAACGCTAACCTGATGAAAAAGTTTACACTCTGCTTGAAAATATCCCTTATTTCGGCTTTTTGTATGTTTTTATGTGCTTTTTCCGACCCCGAATCTGTCGCGCAATCTCTTAATTATCTACAAAAAACATTTACCGATCATTACGATAACAGTCAGGAAAGCGACCAGGTAAAGCGTTATGAGCTAAATGTTACCAACAATGGCTTTTGCCGTTACAAGCGGTATTTTAATAACGGTAAAACCGAGTATTTCGCATTTAAGTTATCGAAATTTAAAGATATGGATTATTACGGCACAACTACTTCTGGTAAATTGTATATCCATACCAAAGGTGATGATGTAATTGTGCAAACCTATAAAGACAGGGGAGGCGATGTAGATTCGATGGCGACACAGCTTGTTATCCCCTTAAAAAATATGGAGGCTGAAGATTTAAACCTGATCCGCGATAATTTGAATAAAATAAATGCGCAGGTTTCTGCTCCATAGAACGCATAATTAATGATGATTTTCCTGCTTTTGCCATGTATGGGGTGAAATTCCTGATTGTATAATTGAGGTGTTAAATTTTGGAGACTGACTTAAAACACTTATATTCAGTTACATTTAAACCATCTCATCTTGAAACGTAGAAACTTTATTTATTTAACTGGTGTAGGGGCTGCTGCGGCCATGCTTCCTGCCATTCCAGTTTTTGGGAAAGAAATTTCCCCCGAGCAGGCTTTGGAGTATATTGATCCTGCCGCTAAAAAAATCATGTCTGATGTGGCCTTAAATGCGGCACGCTCAAAAGGGGCCACTTACACCGATGTGCGTGTAGGCCGGTATCTTAACCAATATGTGGTTACACGCGAAGATAAAGTAGAGAATATTGTTAATACCGAATCGTATGGAATTGGTATCAGGGTAATTTCGAATGGCAGCTGGGGTTTTGCGGCCACCGACAAAATGGATAAAGACAGTATTGCCAAAGCAGCTGAACTGGCGGTAACTATTGCCAAAGAAAATGCCCGTTTGTTAAGAGAGCCTGTACAACTGGCACCACAAAAAGGCTATGGTGAAGTTAGCTGGAAAGCACCTATTGAGAAAAATACTTTTGAAGTACCTGTAAAAGAGAAGGTAGATTTATTGTTGGCTGTGAATGATGCGGCTATGAAGGGCGGTGCAGATTATATCAACTCCATCTTATTTGCGGTAAATGAACAGAAATATTTTGCGTCAACTGATGGTTCATATATCGATCAGGATATCCATCGCATTTGGCCGACTTTCTTTATCACCAAAATAGATAAGGAAACCGGTAAGTTCGAAACCAGAAATGCATTGAGCGCGCCTACAGGCAAAGGTTACGAATATTTAAATGCAAGACCTCAGGATAAAATACAAACTGCATCGGGTACGCTTTATAAAGGCCGGTACGATATGCTTGAAGATGCTACACAGGCAGCCAGGCAGGTAGGCGAAAAGATAAAGGCAAAATCGGTAGAACCAGGCAAGTATGATTTGGTTTTGGATCCTTCGCATTTATGGTTAACTATTCACGAATCGTGTGGTCACCCAACCGAGCTCGATCGCGTATTGGGCTACGAGGCCAATTATGCAGGAACCAGCTTTCTGACTTTAGACAAATGGGAATCTAAAAAATTTAATTACGGCAGTAAAGAAGTTAATATTACGGCAGATAAAACGGAGGTAGGTTCCTTAGGTGCAGTTGGTTATGATGATGAGGGGGTAAAATGCGGAAAATGGGATGTGATTAAAGATGGCATCCTGGTAAATTATCAGGCCATCAGAGACCAGGCACATATCTTGGGGCTAAATGCCTCACAAGGCTGTTGTTATGCCGATAACTGGAGTAGTGTTCAGTTTCAGCGCATGGCCAATATCTCTTTGCAGCCGGGTAAGGCCAAATTGAGTATAGCCGATCAGATCAAAAACGTAGAAAAAGGCATTTACATTGTCGGTGATGGAAGTTTTTCTATCGATCAGCAGCGTTATAATTTCCAGTTCGGCGGTCAGCTTTATTACGAAATTAAGGCGGGGAAAATAGTGGGTATGCTTAAGGATGTCGCTTATCAGGCCAATACGCAGGAGTTCTGGAATTCGTGTGTGGCCATTTGCGATCAAAGCGATTACCGTTTAGGAGGCTCTTTCTTTGATGGTAAGGGGCAGCCTGGGCAGGTAAGTGCTGTATCTCACGGATCGGCAACCACACGTTTTAATAAAGTTAATGTTATCAACACCGCTAGAAAAATCTGATAGAAATTATGCCAATCTTAACAAAAGCAGAAGCAAAGGCACTTTTAACTAAAGTACTTTCTTACTCTAAAGCAGAACAATGTGAAATAAATTTAAATTGTTCGGATAGCGGCAACCTGAGGTATGCCAGAAACGCCGTTTCTACCAGTGGCGGAATTAGCGCTAACAGTTTGGTGGTGAGCTCAGCCTTCGGGAAAAAACTCGGTACAGCAACCATAAATGAGTTTGATGATGCTTCACTACAAAAAGTAGTGCGCAGGGCAGAAGAACTTGCACAACTTGCACCAGAAAACCCTGAATTTATGCCTTTTCTTGGTCCTCAGGAATATGGTGCCGATTCACCTACATTTTCTCCGGCTACAGCAGCCGTTACCCCAAAAGACCGGGCCGATGCCGTACAGGCCAGTTTAAAACAGGCAATGGATAATAAACTGAATGCTGCAGGATTTTTATCAAACAGCGTGGGTTGTTCCGCAATGATGAACAGTAAGGGTTTATTTGCCTACAATACTTCAACCGATGTTGCTTTTAACATTACGGTAAGAACTGATGATGGTAAGGGTTCTGGTTATGCCACAAGGGGATATAACGATTTTAGTAAACTCAATGCAAAGGCCGATACAGCTATAGCAGCTAAAAAGGCAATGTCGTCGGTAACGGCAAAGGCCATAGAACCAGGAAAATATACCGTTATTTTAGAACCAACTGCCGTGGCGGTAATGCTGGAGAATTTATTCTTCTCGATGGATGCCAGACAGGCCGATGAAGGACGGAGTTTTATGAGCAAAACCGGAGGTAAGACAAAATTGGGTGAACAGCTGGTAGATGAAAGAGTGAATATTTATTCAGATCCCTGGAATCCTGAATTGCCAACTGCTACATGGTCTGGGGATGGAAGGCCACAGCAGAAAGTAAACTGGATAGAAAAAGGAGTAGTTAAAAATTTATACAGCTCGAGATACTGGGCGCAAAAAACCGGGATTAAAGCGATCCCATTTCCGGGTGGTGCCATTATGCAAGGTGGAACCAAAACTTTGGAAGAACTGATTAAAGGAACAGAAAAAGGTATATTGGTTACACGTTTGTGGTATATCCGTACGGTAGATCCGCAAACCCTCTTGTTAACAGGGCTGACCAGGGATGGCACTTTTTACATCGAAAACGGCGAGATTAAGTTTCCGGTTAAGAATTTCCGATTTAACGAAAGTCCGATTATTATGTTGAATAACCTCGACGAGATCGGAATAACCGAAAGAACAGTAAGCGCCGAATCGGAAGCCAATTATCTGTTGCCGCCGTTAAGGATCAGGGATTTTACCTTCACTTCTTTATCTGATGCGGTATAGCAAAATGGTAATGAACAACATAACAAAGCCTGAGCATCGTCGATGTTCAGGCTTTGTTTATTTTAGTTGAAATGGAGAAAATTAAAGTCCGTTTGCCCTTGCGGTGATCTCGGCAATATCCAATACCTTAACTTCCTGTTCTTTATCTTTTAATTTAATGCCGTCACTCAGCATCGTCATACAGAAAGGGCAACCAGCAGCAATCACCTGTGGGTTGGTTTGTAAAGCCTCGTCAATACGTTCTACATTGATATCTTTATTCCCTTTTTCAGGTTCTTTAAACATCTGTGCGCCACCGGCACCACAGCATAAGCCATTGCTTTTGCAGCGTTTCATCTCCACCAATTGAGCATCAAGTACCTCCAGGGCTTTTCTAGGTGCTTCGTAAATGCCATTTCCACGGCCCAGGTAACACGGATCGTGATAAGTGATTTTTTTGCCTTTGAAACTTTCACCACCTTCGGCTTTTAGTTTGCCTTCGTTAATCAGGTCCTGGATCAATTGGGTATGGTGAATCACCTCGTAAGTGCCACCTAAACCCGGATATTCATTTTTAATGGTGTTGAAGCAATGCGGACAGCCTGTTACAATTTTTTTGATGTTGTAGGCATTCAATACCTCAATATTGGTCATGGCCTGCATCTGGAACAGGAACTCGTTACCAGCTCTTTTAGCAGGATCGCCTGTACAGCTTTCTTCTGTTCCTAAAACAGCATATTTTATACCTACATGATGTAAGATCTTGCAAATGTCGCGGGTAATTTTCTGCGCTCTTTCATCGTAACTTCCAGCACAACCTACCCAAAATAATATTTCCGGTTCTTCGCCTGCGGCCATTAACTCGGCCATTGTAGGGACTTTAAATTCCATTTGTCTATTATCTATTATCAAGTATTAAGACCTGATGTAATTATTCTTTTAATTCAATGCCAACTGAAAACTATCAATTGCTAGCTTTCTTGTGCCCAGTTAAAACGGTCAGCCGGAGAGTATTTCCAGGGTGCCTGGTTATTCTCAATATTTCCCATCATGGCATTAATACTTCCCGGTGCCTGCGACTCTTCCATCACGGCAAAACGGCGAAGCTCTGTAATAATCTGTAAGGGATCAATATTTACCGGACAAGCCTCTACACAAGCGTTACAGCTGGTACAAGCCCAAATTTCTTCTCTGCTGATGTAATCATCCAATAAAGATTTTCCATCCTGGTGTTCTGCACCGTGTTTATCAATATTTTGTCCCACCTCGGTAATACGGTCGCGGGTATCCATCATGATTTTCCGCGGCGATAACAGTTTACCTGTAATATTTGCCGGGCATACTGAAGTACATCTTCCACATTCTGTACAGGTATAGGCATTCATCAGGTTTACCCAGCTTAAGTCAGTTACATCTTTGGCGCCAAATTTACCGGGTTCGGTTTCTGCCGGAACAAAAGAAGGATCAAGCATGGCCTTTACCTCATTGGTAACGGAGGCCATATTGGTAAACTCGCCTTTAGGCTCCAAATTAGAAAAGTAGGTGTTCGGAAAAGCAAAGAGAATATGAAAATGTTTAGAATAAGGCAGGTAATTTAAAAAAGCCAAAATACCTATAATGTGGAACCACCAGCAGCTGCGCTCTATCACAACCAAGGCGCTTTCTGAGGAAGGCAGGATATTGATTAAATACTGGCTTACCGGAAATGCTCCTGCATTAACGTAATGACTGGCACCTAAAAGCTGTAATTTTGCATCGGCTGCGTTCATTAACAAAAAGGCACTCATTAATAAAATCTCGGTGATGAGGATATAATTGGCATCAGATTTTGGCCAGCTTTTCATCTCTACACCACTAAAGCGTTTCAATTTTAGGATATTTCTGCGAACCAGAAAAATCGCGCAGGAAACCCAAACAGTAAAGGCCAGAATTTCGAAAGAGCCGATCAGAAAATTATATAAACCACCCAAACCATTAAAAATACGGTGTGTGCCAAATAAACCATCGATGATGATTTCCAATACCTCAATGTTAATGATCACGAAACCGATGTAAACAAAAAAGTGGAGAAAGGCGGGGATAGGCCGAACAACCATTTTAGATTGACCAAAGGCTACGCGAAGCATGGTCATTAACCTTTTTTGCGGCTGATCTTGTCGATCTACCGGTTTGCCTAAACGGATATTGCGAATTATTTTACGCAGATTAACTGTAAACAGCGCAATTGCTGCAAGTGTAAGTACTAGAAAAAGGATCTGTGCTACCATGCAATATTAGATTGTTACGCTAAATTAGGATATTAATCTAAATAAATTACTATGCATGCATAAAAAATATAATAAAATTGTTTGTTTGTACTCATTCTAAGCAACGATTAAGGCCTTTTTTAAGAAAGGTGAAAAATTAATTAATTGATAATCAGAGCAACAATGAAATAATCGAAAAAAAGTTTTGCTTTTGAAAAAAGAACGCTACATTTGCAATCCCAAACGGATGGTGCCATAGCTCAGTCGGTAGAGCAAAGGACTGAAAATCCTTGTGTCCCTGGTTCGAATCCAGGTGGCACCACAAACGTCAAAAGGTCATTTTCGATTGAAAATGACCTTTTTTATTTTAGCTTCTTATCCGGATAAATAATATTTTCCCTTTCGGAGTATACCCAGTAAATCAATGCTGAAGCTTGCTTTGCGCGGCCTGTTTGATGCACTCCGCATGGTAAGCCGCTGAAAAGATATCGGCCACCTCATACTGGTATTTTGCAGAATCGAAATAAACTGCAAAGTTTTGTGGAATAGTATCATCTGCATCGTTAAGATACAAACCGCTGCCTGAAAAGGTGGCTCCCCCTGAAACGGTCAAATATTTTCCGTCAGCCTTATTTCTGATTTTGAAATAACCATCATTTTGCGGATAAAATTCCCATTCCTGGCTCCCTTTCACATTGACTTCATTTAATCTCAAAGTATTAAAAACAGATTCCAGGTATTTTCCGCTTTTAAGATCCTTCAACTTAAATACCGAGGGGTTTGCAGTAGGTAAGAATTGAAAGCTAAGATTGATATTGTCGTCATCATCGGCGATCGAAAATCCGTTCGCAGGTTTTGATACCAGGCGGTTGGATTGTTTTTCCAATAAACTGTAATTATTATTACCGATAATCGCCTTGGCCCGTTTATAACGATACATCGCATTGAAAATGCTTAAGTCCCAGCTTTGATGCCAGGTTACAGTAGGGTAGCCTGACCGCATACTAATGGGCAGCCATACATATCGTGATGCCCCAAGGTCTTTGGCATCCCATCGGTCACCATAATAAACGAAGGCATTCTCTTTTCCGCCCACTTTGAATACATAGGCGCTTTGCGACTGATAAGTCAGCTCTTTCATCTGATCTACCGCAAAATTTGAGCCTATGCTCCAATTTCCCAGGATGTTCCAGCTATAGGCGCTCCTTCCGGGATTTGGATCCCAGCCGGTAGACCCGGAGAATAAGCCAAAATAAACATCACCCACTTTGAATATGGCCGGTGCTTCCGCACGTTCGCCAATCAGGATTTTGTTCTCAGTGGGGCTACCTTCAAGGTAATCGGGCCTCAAGCGAATCACGTTGATACTCTTGTTCATATCGGTCGCGCTGAAATGATAAGCGGTTCCGTCGTGATCTTCAAATAGCGTCATGTCTCTCGAATCATGATCATTTGGCCGGAAGGTTTTATACAATTGATAAGGCCCTTCAACTTTATCACTGGTTGCGACCACCACACGCGCAGCCTCATAACCGTTCTCTTTTTCCCAATGCGCCCACATCACCCATTTTTTGGTGGTTTTGTTGAAAATCACCTTTGGACGTTCCAACTTACGCCCTTGCGCCAGATCATTCAGATCTGCCTGAGGAAGACCGGAAAGCGTTAGTGCTAGTCCTAACCGCTCCCAGTTATAAAGGTTTGTTGAGCGATAACAACTAATTCCATTAGATTTTCCGCCCGTGCGGTTTTCACCAAACCAATAATAGGTTCCATTATTGTTGATCACGCAGCCGCCGTGTGCATTTATTGCCTTCCCATTCTGATCTTTCCAAATCTCTCCAGGCTTAAAATTATTTTGGGCATTAACCATGCCCGATACGAGCAATAGTATAATTAGCAGATAAAATTTCATAAACTTATGATTGGTATATTATTCTTTTACTTAGCTTTTCCTACAGAAATGTTTATCTGAGGATTTAGGTTAGGCGCATAGGCCCCGGTAGTATCGAACGTAAAATAGTCTATACCTGTGGATGTATTCTGGAATCCTGCCTTTGCTGCATAAGTCCTTGATTTTCCGGTCAGCTTCACGTTATCCACCTCCAGCGGACTAATCGTGGCGCCCCATTTATCTCGTTCCAGGTAGAAAAATATGCGGATTTGCTTGCAGGTTGCAGAGGTGGTGTAGTCAAGAGAATAGGTTTGCCAGTTGTTATCGGTCACATCCACGGAGGTTCCGAGTGAATTGTCCTGTACTTCCTGGATCTTGATCACCCCCATGGTGGGACCCTCTTTTTTGATACCGCCGCGTACCAGTGCCGAAAGTGTATAAGTTTCATTAGGTACAACATCTATTACCTGCCCGATCTCGGAGGCAGACCAACCATCTGCCCATTTATAATTGTTCATGCTTAAAATATGATTGTCAAAATCCTGTTGGTTGTTGATCTCCTGATTTTTGATAAATTGCTCGGAATTATAACGGTCACCGATCAGCACATCCCAGCCTTCTATCTTGGTTGCGATATGGTTATCGTAGGCCGTATTAAATTCGCCTTCAAAGTTTGGATTCTTCAGCAGGTTCTCTACCATATCGCCGTTTCCGACCGCAAACTCAGGCTGGGTGCCATAATCTGTAGCACGCACGCTGTCAATCAGTAAGTTGTCCTTGAAAATGATAATCCGATTGTCTCTGGTAAACGAATAGCGGTATGTATGTGATCTTTTATCATCATTGTAAAACTGGCCAAGACCGCTTTCTTCATTGATTGTGGGGTTAAACAGCTCTTTTTTGTCCAATCCGTTATACAAACCCATCCCCTTGGCATTAATATAGGCTTTAAAACCAATTCCTTTATTCGTAACGGCATAAGGATAAAATTCCTTTAAGCTATCTGTATTTACTTTGAATTCCATAGTAAACCCGTTGACATCAGGATTGAAGCCCTCTTTTTCACCAAAGGTTATTTCGGCATCTCTACCACCTGCATATTTTGGGTTATTGGTCATTGCTTTGGTGGTCATTTTGCTTCCATAACCTTTTAAGTTTACATAAGATCTGGTAGCACCGCTTCTGAGGATCACATGCCCAAGAGTCAGTTTTTTGGTGCTGTTTAAGGTAACCGTTACGGTGGTGTTTTGTGCATTAGCCGGAATTACCTGGGGTTTTACAGAAAAGCCTGAAGTTGCAGTAATATTGATCGGCTGATCGCTTTGCAGGTCGGATGCACTAACAGTAAATGTAGCTGTAGGGTGCGTATCATCAAGGTCCAGCCATGGACCTGATTTGAGTATCGGGAGGTTTTTTATCACTTTATTTTTGCCTGCATCTTCCGCAGGAGGCCTGTCGTTAGAAGGATTATTACCTTCAGTTTGCTGAACTGATGCTTTTAGAGCGGAAACCGAAAGTGTTATCATAGCTACCAGAGCCCATTTCATGGATATTTTTCTCATCTGTTTCTTTTTTTCTTTTTAAAGTGATTGATTTTTTATTTAGTGAATTGTATTTGTTTCTCCAGGATTATGGTTTGTTCGAAGCTAAAGGCAGCCCGATGCGTTTTTGCAAAAAGGGAAGGTCGCATACCAAACAGTTCGATAAATTTTTCGCGGAAATATTTAATATCTGAGATGCCAACCTTAAGTGCGGCTTCCTGAACTTTACACATGCTGCCGAGCAGTAAATGTGCTGCTTTACATAGTCGTATATATCTGATAAAGCCGTTTACAGAAAGTCCGGTAGCCGCTTTCATTTTTTTAAATAAACTGGAATAACTCATTCCAACCAGTTCGCATAGCTGATGAATGGTAAAAGATTGATTCAGGAGGTGCTGTTCAATGATTGCGGTACACACTGCTACAAGCTCCTGATACATAAAAGGAATGTTTTTCAGCTCATTTCCGCACACCTCCCGATAAAAATATTTTTGAAGCAGCTGTCTTCTGGCCATTATTAATTCGATTGCTTCAGCTACTGTTTCATCTGATTGGGCTGTATACCGGTAATAGGGGACGTTAAGGCCTGACCAAATATGCTTGGAGATTTTGCCGTTCCTCGAGGCAATGATAACCGGGATGTGGTTAAATATGTGGACCGACTTGATAGCCGCCGCCATCGCTGTTACCGGAGTTGCTTCGGGGTCGGCAAGGCAAATGATGAGTTCTGGTAGCTTACTCTTAACCTGCTCAAGAAGATCTCTAATATTTTCCCGATAGGAAATTACACTGAAAGTGCAATGGTTGTGCTTAAATAACACATGAGGTGCTTCGTTGGACTTAATTACCAGGACAGATGTAATACAGTTGAATGGCAGATCTAAATGGCGCAAATGTTCAGATATGGCGGTTTCAGCTATGGCATGATAGGTTGAGCCCAAGCCCCTCATGTACGATGTTTGTATTTTTTTATCGGTAAACATCATCTCGAGGCCGCTTGTTGTTTGATGTAAATTAAGTGTCCAGTTTTCTTCTGAGATGTCTGCCGGGGAACTGGACTTTCGTATTACCGGAAATTGTCCGAGCAGAAAAGCGATGATTTTGACGGAAGAATCCATTTTTCCTACATTTTCCGTTCTGTTACTGCTCGAGCCTATAGAAGAAAAAGAAACGCTGATCTCGGCCGCTCCAGCTTTATCCGTTACTGCCAATACAATAGTGCTTTTTGGAAGCGCCAGGTTGATGGAGGTCGAAAGCATGATATATAATAGTACTTCGATCTGGTGAAGACCTGTCTTTTGAAATTGGGTGTCAGTGCCGGTAAGCTTTAAATCGACTTCAATGCCCTTATGCTTCGCCTGGTCGGTTAAACCCGAATAAGCCAGTTGTGCCAGACCGATAATGTCCAGATCGTTTTCCTGAAGATCATGTGAATGTTTTTTTTGCATATGGTACGGCAACCTGAATGCTTTTGGTTAGCGGATGTAAACCTATAGATATACGACCGATCTAAGCGGGTAGGGAATCATAATTTTAGGGGTCGTTTCTCGTATAAAGCCGCTCTGGGTGTTCAGGTGCTGTTTTTTCCATGAAGTGTATTCGACAAAGGCTTTTTATTTTGGGCGGGAGCTTAACAATACTTTCTTTTTCTTTTAAGTCAATCATCTCTTGTGCCGGTCGACTGCAATCGGGCAGTTAAAAAAACCTTCTGATTCATATCCCTGGTTAAAAGGCGTAATCTTTATCATCATTTGATGAGGGTTAAAGCTACCATGGACGGGGAATACCGATTTACCTCCCCAAAATTATGATTTCCTACCTGTGTGGTGCTTTAGCTAATTTCTACGTTTATTTCAGATTTGCAGAGCTCAGGAATTGCGTGAGCAGAATCAATGTGGCGTGCAGGGTATCCTGTGCTGTTTGCAATCAGAGATGATCTATTTAAACCAATTATTACTTAATAAAGAGCTGTATGTATTTATTTAACACAATCAGAGCGGTAATACTCGCTTTACTTTTTACAATCCCCGTTTTCGCGCAGGAAACACACACTTTCGCCCTTGGTGATGATGCTTTTTTACTTGATGGTAAACCATTCCAAATGATCAGTGGTGAAATTCATTATCCGAGGATTCCACGAGAAGCCTGGCGGTCAAGGATGAAGATGGCAAAGGCAATGGGGCTTAATACCATCGGAACTTATGTCTTCTGGAACCTTCATGAACCCCAAAAGGGCATCTTCGACTTTAAAGGCAATAATGATGTGGCCGAATTTGTCAGAATAGCTAAGGAGGAAGGTTTGTGGGTTATTTTAAGGCCAAGCCCATATGTATGCGCAGAATGGGAGTTTGGTGGTTATCCCTATTGGCTGGAAAACGAAAAAGGACTTGTGGTGCGGAGTAAGGACCCGCTTTATTTAAAGGAGTATGAAAAATACATCATGGAGGTTGGCAAGCAGCTTGCACCATTACAGGTCAACCACGGTGGCAATATATTAATGGTCCAGATTGAGAATGAGTATGGCTCTTATGGCAGCGATAAGGAATACCTTTCGATCAATCAGAAATTATTTATAAAAGCTGGTTTCGATGGCTTGTTATATACCTGTGACCCTGCACCTGACCTCACCAATGGTTATCTTCCGGGCCTGTTGCCGGCAGTTAACGGGCTTGATAATCCCGAAAAGGTGAAGAAACTGATCGCAGATCATCATAACGGAAAAGGGCCTTACTACATCGCTGAATGGTATCCCGCCTGGTTCGACTGGTGGGGAGCTCCTCATCATACCGTGCCGGCAGCCCGATTTACGGGTAAATTAGACTCGGTACTTGCCGCCGGAATTTCCATTAACATGTATATGTTTCACGGGGGTACAACACGCGGTTTTATGAACGGGGCGAATTTTAAAGATGAAACCCCTTATGAACCGCAGATTAGTAGTTATGACTATGATGCCCCTCTGGATGAAGCAGGCAATGCCACAGCGAAATTCCATGCATTTCGATCCATTATTCAAAAGCACCTGCCTGCCGGAACAACGCTGCCACCCGTTCCCAATCCTAAACCAGCCATACGGATACCAACTATAAAACTTGGGCTTACGGCATCATTAACGGGGAATCTTTCTAAGGGAACTTATCACGATAGTCCCCTCACTTTCGAGGAACTCCTGCAGGATTATGGATTTGTACTTTACAGAACAACACTAACCGGCGGTATTAAAGGCACATTGAAAATCAAAGAGCTGCGCGATTATGCATTGATCATGGTTAATGGTAAGCAGATCGCTACGCTTGACCGCCGTTTGAACCAGGATAGTTTAAATATAAGTCTTCCACAAGGGAAGGTCGTATTGGATATTCTGGTAGAAAATCTTGGACGGATTAATTTCGGGAAATACTTATTGCAAAACCGTAAAGGAATAACGGGGTACGTAAGCTTTAACAATCGAAAAATTAAAGGCTGGACAATGTACCGCTTTCCTTTCAACGATCTGTCAAAAATCAAATACCAGTCAACCGTTAAGGCCGGAAATACGCCTGTTATTAAAAAGGGCACGTTCAACCTCACCGCTATTGGCGATACCTACCTTGATATGCGTAAGTGGGGGAAAGGAATGGTATGGGTGAATGGCCATAACCTGGGTAAGTATTGGAGCATCGGTCCACAGGAAACGCTTTACCTTCCCGCAGAATGGTTACGTAAAGGTGTTAATTCGATCGAAGTACTGGAATTACTCCGACCTAATCAGAACGAAATAACAGGGATAGACCATCCTTTACTCGATGGAATTGACCATTCCGTACCCGACCATTTGCCGCGTAAGATCGATTAAATTATACCTATTTTTAATTTCACTATGTATTTTCACAGGTATAAAAATATACAGAGTTGAGATATATACGGGGATGGCTGCACTGCATAAAAAGGCCCTGGCAAGGCATGTCCTTATAAATTTACAAACCTCTAAAAAAATCGTTCATTTGTAATTGATTTTATATCGATTACTCCCTGGCGAGGCCTTGGGATCGGAACCTTTAAAAAAATAACATGAAAAAAAATTTTCGTTACTTATTTTTTTTAATCATACTGATTATCAGGTTTACAGACCTGCATGCACAGGATCTGTTCTCCCATTTAGGAATCGAAAAAGGGCTCTCCAATAATTCGGTTAATGCGATATATAAAGATCATTTTGGCTTTATGTGGTTCGGAACAGATGATGGCCTGAATCAATACAATGGTTACAGTTTCCGTATTTACCGGAATAACCCCAATGATAGCTCATCACTTGTCAACAATCAGGTTATTGGTATGGCGGAAGATGGCTCAGGGACGCTTTGGATTGCTACAAAAAGGGGAGTAAGCGTGCTGCACAGTTTCCCTTCCAAATTTGTCAAACCTATATTTAAAGCTTATAATGATAAAAAGGCGAGACCTATCGATCAGGAAATTTATGCCATTAAAGGAGGAAACCATGGTGATGTGTTCATCGGCGCATCTGATCTGGGGCTTCTGGTTTACGATAATCACTCCCGGGAAACGCGTCAGGTATCTTTTCAACCCGGTGAAAAAGTGCTGACCCCTTATTCCATCCGTGCCATCCGGCCAGTTCAGGACAGGGCCTGGCTGATCAACCCCGCGAAAGGACTGGCTTATTACGACTACCGTTCAAAGCAGATTTCTTTGGTGAGTAGCAATGGGGATATCCGGAATGCAAATTCCATTGAGGCCGATCAATCGGGAAACCTGTGGATTGGTACAGACCACGGACTTTATCGCTATAACATTTTAGCTAAAAGCTTTAAATGGTATAGTGTAGCCCCCGGTCAACTTCTTGCTCAACGCATTCTCAGCCTGGCATTTGATCGCAGGAACCGGTTGCTGATCGCGACAGATGGCGGTGGAATTAATATTATGGATACGGAAAAGGAAAGTTTTTCTTATCAGACTGCAGGTGAAAGCCCATCCTCATTGAACAGCAATGCGATAAGTGTTATTTTAAAAGATGAAGAACATCGGATCTGGGTTGGCACACTGCGTGGTGGAATCAATGTCCTGGATCGCAAGCGAAACGAATTCAAGCATATTTACCGTAATCCGCTGAGCCAGCAAAGTTTGGTCAGCGATTTTATATTATCCTTCTGCGAAGATCGTGACGGGAAAATCTGGATCGGAACGGATGGCGGAGGAATCTCGCTCTGGGACCGGTTGAAGGGTTTTAAAACTTACCGTCATGAAAACGGCAACCCACAGTCGTTGAGCAGTAACAATGTGACCAGCATTGTAAGGAGCAATAATGATGTGATCTGGATAGCAACATTCGGTGGGGGTATTAACCGTTATAACCGGGGCTCAGGCACATTCAAATATTATCCCTGCGCCAACAGTTGGGGTAAGGATGAGAATGTCTGGAAACTTTTTATAGATAAAAAGGGTGGGATCTGGGCAGGAACCTGTGTTGGTGTCGGGCTTTTATATCACTATAATGTTGCCTCAGATAGATTTGAGCCATTCAATAATGAACACTTAAAGAATATCATTGCCATTAATGAAGACAAGCTGGGTAATTTGTGGTTCGGAAGTTTCAATAAACTCTATAAGTACACAGCTGGGGGGAAAGTGATCACTTATGATATCAGATACCCTATTCGGTCGATATTTTTTAATAAATCGGGAGATCTTTTTGTCGGGACGCAATATGCCGGACTTTTAAAGTATAATTCCAAAAACGGAAGTTTTCAGGCCTTTACAGAGTCTGACGGGTTGAGTAACAATACTGTGCTTAATATTGAAGAAGACGATCACGCTAATCTGTGGCTGAGTACCTTCAATGGTTTAACGAAATTTAATTACCGCAATAATACTTTTAACAAATTTTATATCGAAAACGGGCTCCAGTGTAACGAATTCAATTATAATGCATCGGCGCACCTTCGTTCAGGACAACTTCTATTTGGCGGCATCAAGGGATTTAATATTTTTAATCCTGACAGCATTATGAACAATTCTGCGTTTCCGCCTTTGCGTCTGACAGATTTAAGGGCTTCAAACGAACCGCTGATCAGCGATGCGGCCTATTCGGCCAGCCTGTACGATACTAAGGAAATCAAAATCCCTTATGACAGGGCCCTTCTTTCTTTTGATTATAGTGCACTGGAATATTCGTTCCCCTCCAGGATTTCCTATAGCTATTACCTTGAAGGTCTTGAAAATAATTGGAACAATGTCAGAACAGCGAGGAGTGGTAATTACTCCCGGTTGCATGAAGGTACCTATGTACTTCATATCAGGTCAACTAATGGGGAAGGTATCTGGAATCCTCGCCAACTTACTTTAAAGATCATCATATTACCACCATGGTATCGTTCGTGGTGGGCCTATTTAACCTATTTAGCCATCATTTCCTATTTGCTGTACCGGTTTAACAGGTATAAGTCAAATCAGGTCAGGCTGAATTACCAAATCGAAATGGCCACAGCAAATGCAGAGAAGGAAAGAGAATTAAATGAACGGAAGCTTTCGTTTTTCACCCATATTTCACATGAATTCCGTAGTCCGCTAACGCTGATCATTAATCCCGTAAAGGAGCTGCTCTATAGCTCAGGTAAAAATATAGATGTCAGCGATTTATCCATTGTATATTTAAACGCTAAACGTTTGCTTAGCCTCGTAGACCAGTTATTACTGTTCAGAAAGGCAGATCACGAAGAAGATGACCTTAAAATCTCAAAACTGAACATCGTATTAGTTTGTAAAGATGTTTTCCTGTGTTTTACAAGTCAGGCACGTTTGAAAAATATTGATATTACATTTGAGTCTGCTGAAGAATATATTGAAATTTTTGCTGATCGGGAAAAGATAGAGATCGTACTTTTTAATATCTTGTCTAATGCTTTTAAGTTTACGGAAAAGAATGGCAGTATCCATGTTAAAGTCGAGGATTATGACGGCCGCATAGCGATCCTGATTCAGGACAATGGGCGGGGTATCCATCCCGAAATCGGAGATAAACTTTTTGATAAATTTTATCAGGCGCCAAAAAGTTACAACGTTTCGGTTAAGGGTTTTGGAATAGGCCTTTATCTCGCTAAAAAATTCATCACTTCTCATAAAGGTGAATTGACTTATCACAGTGAAATCGGAGAGGGAACGGTCTTCCGGATTGAACTGCTTAAAGGACTGGAACATTTAGCCGGTATAACCGTGCACCATGAAGATACTGAATTTATCATGCCTGATCTTGACCTGGCGGAAGAAGAAGCGGAAGAACCGGTAACCGCTATGGAGCAACCTGATTCTGGGGAATTGGATAATCTGGTATCCGAACAACCGGCAATACTGATCGTTGATGACAATGAACTTTTCCGGCAGTACATTAAGCGGATATTTAAAGAATCGTTTATCATTTATGAAGCCGTAGATGGTGAGGATGGTTTGATCAAGGCAAAAAAACAACTTCCCGATATCATCATCAGTGACGTGACCATGCCCGTAAAGGACGGTATCCAACTGTGTACAGAGATAAAGGCTGATCCTGCCATCAGTCATATCCCGGTTATATTGCTGACCTCGTCGACATCATCGGAGATCAAGCTGAAAGGCCTGGAGTGCGGGGCGGAGGATTATATTACCAAGCCCTTTGAGGCTGAACTGTTAACGGCAAGGATCAATAATATACTTAAAAGCCGCAATAGTTTGCAACGCTATTTTTATAATGCAGTGACTCTTCAAGCCGATAATCAGAAAATATCGCCCACCTTTAAAGAATTCTTGTCGAAATGTATCTCCATTACAGAGCGGCACCTTGATAACCCAGACTTCAATACTAAAGTACTGGCCAATGAGGTAGGGATGAGTCATTCGGCATTATATAAGAAAGTTAAATCCATTTCCGGTAAATCGATCAATGAATTTATCAGGTTCATCCGCTTGAGAAAAGCAGCGGAACTATTGATCCAAACGGACAGCAGGGTAAATGAAGCTGCCTTTCGGGCGGGCTTCAATAATCAAAAATATTTTCGTGAGCAATTCACGAAATTGTTCGAAATGACGCCTTCAGAATACATTAAAAAATACCGCAAAACCTTATAAGCTTGTTCAAAAACAGACTAGTTTGGTGTCGGTAGTCTAATCCCTTTGATGGAGCTCTCTGGCAGCAATAACCGCACAAAAGGCGTTGTTGCCAGCTGGTGTAATATCAGCCCGCTATTTCCGGATCTTACCGGGCAGCACTGTTTTTAAAATTTCGCGCTCCAAATTACTTTTGATGTAAACCAATAACAGGCCTGAGCAGCATTCTGATAATAAATCAGTGATTGTTTTCCCAATTCAATGGAGCGCATAACCTCTGGCTGGCTGTTGCTGGATTTCCATAACGAACTTTAGCCAGCTATAAATCTGTATTCCAGAAACGAAATCGAACGATTTGCGGCTCCTTAAGGGCAAATTTACCGATCTCTACCCCTATAAATCTTATTTTGTACCTAACCCTCCGCTTTGAATTGCACTTTCTTTGCTTCTGTTTTACGACTAACCAAATGAGAGAAAGTTCAGAACAAAATAAAGTCTGCGCATAGTAAGCTGTGCGACATGACCGAAGATTTAATGCACGCTGTAAACCTTCTATTTAGTATAGTTTTTTAAAAGTGAACGGCATTCCACTGAAAAGATGCCGCCTGCAAACAAACCAATATAAACCATATTGAGCCAGTATGATTAAACTTTTACTTCGTCAAGTTACGATTTGGATGCGCTATTGTGCGCTGTTATGCATTTTTGCTAATTCTCCTGCATGGGGAAGTAATAGCGTTTTCAGGTCGTATCAGCAAGTTCCGGTCAAGCCACTGGTTACACAGGATTCGCTGCGCAAAGACAGTTTGAGAAAAGATGCTATAAGATCGCTCAAACCTACTGATACCCTCAAAGTACGTTCATTTCGCGATCGGGTAGAAAATGTGGTTCAGGGTATAGCGCATTCCGACCATATTCAGGCAGGCCAATTAGCACAAACACCGTTTACAACCATTCAGCAAATGTTGAAGGGAGAATCGGCTGGTTTATACGTGCAGGAAAAGAGCGGAGAACCAGGTACGTTACAAGCTATGACCATCAGGGGGTTAACCTCACCACTGATTACTAATAAAGACCGGTATGGTAATCAACCTGCTGTGTATCTTAATGGCATCCCGCTTATAGGTGATCACCCCTTCGTTTACAACATTCAGGGTTATGACTTTAATCCGATCGGCCCTGCAACTAACCTGCTTTCCCAGTTCAGTGTTAATAATATCAAATCGATTGATGTGGTAAAAGACCCTGCCCAGCTTGCCAGATTAGGTCCGGAGGCTGCTAATGGCGCCATTTGGATCGTGACTAAAAACGCTAAGTCAGGTGAAAAACAGATCGAGGTTAACAGCTATTACGGTCAGGCAACCAAACCTGCAAATATTTCGACGACCAATGCGGCTTATGAAAACGATTTTAGAAGGATGTTTTATGATAAATATGCTACTGCAGGACAAAAGGCAACCTACCCTGCATTTTTATATGACCAGACCAATGCCAGATATTATGGTGCCTCCCAATGGTCTGATCTTTATTATCAAAACAATCCATTGCTGAATGTCGATCTCAGCATCACGGGAGGTAATGATCGCGCAAATTTCCGCTTTTTCGGGTCGCATACATCAGATCGCGGTTCTGCAGATCAAAGTTCCCTTGATCGATCAAGCGCCAGCTTTTTTATTAATATGGTGCCTTTTAGCTGGTTAACCGTTTCGAGTATGGTAAATGCCACCCGCTTAAACAGGAAACCAAATAAAAACCTCCGCGACCGATTTGCCGAGATGGAATATATACCCGATATCAATATACCCATTGCACCTTCCGGTGATACTTATCAATCCCTCCTGTCAATTTATGACAATGCCATAGATGAAAATATTAATAGTGCCATTCAAGGGTATGTGGCTTTGAATTTTCTGTTAAAGAAGATCCGTTATACCACTAAGATATCTTTCGATTACAACGAAGGCCTGAGAAATACATTTTACCCTTCAACACTGATGAATGGGATCAACTATGCTTCCGGGTATTTCGGTTACAATCAGCGCGCAATATGGAGCAATACCGCAGATTACAATTTAGAACTCAATAGCGATCACAGTTTTTTATTCTCGGCAGGAACCATGATACAATCAGATATCCACCGCTATAATTACTCGCAGGCCTATCATGGTGCTAATGATTTTATCAAAGTGCCCAGCACCGGTGCAGGCTTTATTATTCATGGATATACCGACAAGGAGACAATGACACTTATGTCCTCATTTGCCTCAGTTAAATATGATTTTAAAGACTTTTTAAGCGTAAACGGTACTTTCAGGGTAGATGGTAGCAGTAATGTGCAGCCAGATCATCGCTGGCTTCCAACAGCTGCCTTGAGTATCAACTGGGACTTGAAAAAGTTTTTACTGAAAGACAACAAAAAGATAAATAACCTTGCCGTAAACCTATCTGCCGCAAGGATAGGTAAATTAATTACTTACGATAAATTTTCAGAAGGCCCGCAGTATACTGTAGACCTGGGTTATAACAATAGTCCAGACATATTTTCCTATAACGCTTCGGCAGTATTGTCGCGGCCTTATTCAACTGGTTGGGTAGGTTATCAGCTGGGCTGGCCATATAGCGATCAAATCGACCTTAATGTTAAGGGAACGATATTGAACCGTGTTGACTTTTCTGTCGGGATTTATCATAAACAGGATAAAAACCAGATCATCGCTGTACCGGTTCCGGAAGAATTGGGCTATACGCAAACGTGGAAAGACGGTTTGTCGGTCACTAATCGAGGTATAGAGGCGGCTGTAGGGGTTGCTGTGATTAAAGGCAGTAAAAAGCTGAACTGGTATTCTTCAATTAATGCTGCGGTTAATCAAAACCGGTTAAGTGCACTTCCTGATGGCCAGCAGACACTGGTGTTGGGCAACCGGAAACTGCAGGTCGGTAAATCTATAGACCAGTTTTGGCTGCTGGAGAACAATGGTATTTATACAAGTGCCGGAGAGATCCAGGTAAACCCCGTAAACAACAAGCCGTTGAGTTATTACGGCCTTAGTTTTTCTGCCGGTGATCCGAAATGGAAAGACCAGAACGGTGATTATGTGATTGACGATAATGATAAGGTACTGAAAGGCCATAGCATGCCTGCGCTAACCGGTGGATGGAACAATCGTTTCAGTTATAAAAAACTCGAGCTGAACGTTAATGTCGTTTTCGCCTTAGGGCAGGATGCGTTGAACAGCCGTGCGTCGAACAAATTCAATTTTGCCAACCTCACCGCTACAAGTGATATCCGCGGGGTGCAGGAAATATTTTTCTGGCAAAAAGATGTAATTATTGAAAAGTACCCGGTTTATAATCCCTGGAGCGCTGTGATCCCTTACCAGTTGAATCAGGATCTTTTCCTGGAAAACGCATCCTACCTGAAACTTCGCGCTGTTACCCTTAGCTATGATTTTACAGACATGCTTTTTAAGAAAGGTTCGAGTAAGCTAAGGAATGCTGCTTTATATGTAACCGGCGCCAATCTGGCAACAATCACTGGTTTTAAAGGCACTGATCCTGAGCTGATCGACTTTAACGGTCTGTATAGCGGATACGGGTTGCCAATCCCCCGTTCGTTCATTGTTGGTTTTAAATTGAATTTATAGAAGCTATGTATTCCTATATAAAAAATAATCTGATAGCGAGAGCGGCTGTATGTACAATGCTCACCATAATGCTGATGGCGGGAATATCCTGCAAGAAAGCACTTGACCAGTCCTCAACACAGGTTTCGCCTGAAAACCTGCAATGGACCTCGATTAACGACAGTAGGTCTGCGTTGATGGGCGTATATGGCCTTTTTCGTTCAGCACTTGCCAATAACTATGCACAATGGGTTTATGGCGATCTGCGCTTCGGAGATTTCAGTTCTTACAATAGGCCTGATCTGGATGCCGCTATCAGGAATCAACTGAATGCTTCATTTCCAATGATCAAAGATTTGGCTGACTGGCGTCGTTTTTATGCCGTGATTAACAGTGCGGCCGTATTTATTGAGCATGCACCAGCCGTGGTTAAGGCCGATCCTAAATATTCGCAGGCCAACCTGGTTCTCGATATTGCGCAGGTCCGTGCGCTTCGGGCCCTGGCTTATTTTTATCTGGTAAGGATTTGGGGTGATGTACCATTAGTAACCTATGCTTATGATAATGGTACATTTCCGGCGATAGGCCGTACAAGTGCGACAACAGTTTTAGACTACGCTCAAAGGGAATTACAGGCCGCAGCAATCGATCTGCCTTATTATTATGGCGTTTCACCACAAACTTATTATGGTTTTAATCAGTCAAATTGGACGGGCGTATTGCTCAATAAAGTTTCAGCCTACGCGATTCTGGCTCACATGTCTGCCTGGCAGGGCAATTATGTAAATACCGATGTTTATGCCGGGCTGGTTATGGACAATGCCGCTAAAGCAGGCATCACTGCCTCTTCTATAGGCTATCTTACCGCAGCTAACGGCATATTTCAAGGTCGTCAGCCTGCACAACTTGTGGCCTTCGGCGCAATAGATTTTAATGGAGAATCCAGCGGTGCAGGCCACCTGGAAGATCTCACGCTTGCCCAGCCTTTTGTGGCGCGGGTGAAGCCACAGATTTTTGTGAGCAGAGATACTTTGAGCAGCATCTTTACCGACGCTTATGATTTTCGTTTTGGCACGGATACCCTGGCCAAAACATTCTGGACAAATTATATTACAGGTTATAACAGTAGCACTCCGGTTTTCAGTAAGATAAAAGTGATTAGAGATGGTGTATCAGATGGTAGTTATCCGGTTTTCGGGTCGGCAATGCTTATTTCACGCCTGGAGGATATACAGCTTTTGCGGGCAGAGGCAATGGCTGCCCTCAACCGCCGGGATGAAGCAATCAGGTATCTGAATCTGATCCGGCAAAACCGAGGGGTGCCCTTATTTTTACAAACATCAACAGCAAATATTGTAGATGCCATATTTGCCGAGCGCCGGCGCGAACTAATGGGCGAAGGCTGGAGGTGGTATGACCTCATCCGCTATCATAAAATCCGCCAAAAGGATACAGCCTTCAGCAGACTTATTCAAACGGGCGGAATTTATTGGCCGGTTTCAACCAGTGTTTTATCGGCTAACAGCCTTATTCAGCAAAACCCTTATTGGAAATAATCCGAACGCACATGAAAAAGACATATAATTTTCTCATCCTGGTTCTTACGGTCGCGTTTTTGGCAGGCTGTAAAAAAGGTGATGATACGTATTACAATTTTGAACCGGTAACCATCAATTACAAGGGCACGGCACTGGATTATCTGAAAACCCAACCTGGTGTTTTTGATTCCCTTATGCTCGTGGTTAACCGCTTCCCTGCTTTAAGTGATAGTTTAAAGGTTAGTAACCTGACCATTTTTGGCGTAACCAATAAAAGTTTTGAGTATGCAGTGAAAGGATTAAACAGGGAGCGGGCATTTCAAAAGAAAACCCCGCTTTATTTGAGCTCGATAGATGGCCCCACCTTGGATACAATCATTTATAGGTACATTCTGAAAACGCCATTAACCAGCGATTATGTTAAGACCCAGTCCAATGGAGTGAATCAATCTGCAATGAAGTATGCCTACGATATGCATGTACAATATGGCAACCTGAACGCTTCGGGATTAGTTGGAAACGGCGAACAGCAGCTGATTTTTTCAGACATGAACAATTCGGCAGTCGCTTCAAACTGGGTTAATGCGAATACTGCTGTCATCAACGTAAAAACGCAGAATGCGATCATCCACGTGCTCAATACCGACCATGTTTTTGGTTTTAATCAATTTTTGTTAAAGTTTAATAAATAGCCATGAATAATAGATTTCACCGCTGCGAATACTGGATAATGATTGTGTTAACCAGCAGTATCCTGTTCGGTTGCACAAAATATTTACCTGATAATACCGATGCTTTTGCTAATGATAGCCGCTTTACGCAGACGGTATATCAACCAATCCTGGGCCGAAACAATCTGTTTGCCAATAATTTTAATGCGGGGAGTTCGACCCAGCCGCTAGACTTTGAAATCGTTAATCTTCGCCGTACCGCCGATGGCTCGCCGGCGCCCGAACTCACCAATAATTACCCGGTAAAAATATGGACCCAGGCTTATACAGGTACTGAAAAAACGATTGCCGAAATTGACAGTAAAAGAACGATACAGAACCAGCCTTTATTTTCCGTACGTAAACATAACGGTGAGTTTCTAATGTGGGCGGGTGCGCAGTCGGGCATAGTAAGGGCACAACCCGATTCGGGCTATGTTTTTGATGTTAAAGTGAGTAATACCGGAGGCAGTAAATATTTTAGGAACTTACGCCTTATACCGCAAAGAGAGCGGGCTTATGAGCCTTCTAACTACGATCCGGTTAATGGAATTGCGGCAAATTCATATGTTAACCCGCTTTCTATTAACAATGTAATCGGGCAGAACACCAAACTGGATATTCCACTGAAAGATGTACGGATATTTTTCTATAAAAATCCAAACGCAACCACTACAGGAGGAAAAACATTGACTTTCCGTTTCTATGATGCGGGCTTTAATGTAATTGATCCCAATAAATTTAACCAGACCGTATGGGCTACGCTTGTACACGGTTTCAATATGGAAAAAACCTCAGCTTATGTAAAGTATGATGTGGCCTATCCGATTCCTCTGGTAACCTTTCAAACGCCTTATACCAATGTAGCCGGAACCCAGGCCCACACTGTTTTTAGCTATGACCGGCTTAATTCCGGCGGATTCCGCGAAAGCTCATCAATTGTTTTCGATTTCGCAATCTACGAAGAAGGCAACTGGGAAATTATTATGGTCTTTTCTGGCGATACGCCATTGTTTAATTAATCACGCTAACCGACGCTGGAATTATGAAGAAAATATTTACCCTCATTATTATACTCGGATTGATTGTCCTCAATCACAGTGTTTTTGCGCAAAGCATTACCATATCCGGAACAGTACTGGAGCAGCCGAAAAACTTAAGTATCCCTTCTGTTAATATTTATATCAAAAGCGGAGCAACTTTAAAGGCTGTCGGTATTACAGATAATAAAGGGCACTTTATCGTCAAAGTTGCAGACGGAACAGATCTTTTATTTCGTTGTGTCGGCTACCAGGATGTTACCCAAAAAGCACATGCCCGTAAGGAAATGATTGTTTATATGCAGGAAAAGGTAAATAATATGAACGAAGTAGTGGTGGTAGTGGGCTATCAGGAAAAAAGAAAGGAGCTGTCTACGGGATCTATTAAAACCTTAACGGCCAAAGATATTCAAGATGTGCCGGCGGCTAATATTGTAGAGCTGCTCCAGGGAAAGGTGGCCGGTTTAAACATTCAAAATAATAATGGTACACCGGGCATGATGGGGACCATTGCCCTGCGTGGTATATCAAATATAAATGTAGTGGGCAGCGGGAGCAACGCTTATCTAACGCCCAGTTCACCACTTTTTGTTGTTGATGGCATTCCGGTGGATATGACCACAGGTGCGAGATACGGATTTGATCAGGCCGGGCCAGGGATCAGCCCGCTGGCGCTGATTCCAACCGAAGACATTGCCGAAATGCTGGTTTTGAAGGATGCACAAGCAACCTCACTTTATGGTTCGAGGGGAGCCTATGGCGTCATTATTATCAACACGAAGCGGGGTAAATCGGCAATTCCAATTATCAGTTATTCAGGTAAGTTTTTCGTGAGTACCGTGCCGGGGCTGCGCACTGTTATCGGTGGGATTAGCGAACGTGCCATGCGTATCAACCAGGTGATGAAATTCGATACGGCCTATTATCATGCGCTTAATACGGTCAATTCTACCCCTTTTCTGGCCGACAGCTTGAATGCTTACTATAATAACTCCACCGATTGGCAGAGTTATTTCTACCGCACGACTTATAATCAAAGTCATGACCTTACCATGTCTGGTGGTTCTACGGTGTTTAACTACAAAGTAGCTACCTCCTTATTTGATCAGAAAGGGATTATTGAAAATACCGGCTTCACACGCTATAATCTATCTATGAACATGCAATATCAACCGTCCAACAAATTCACGATGGTTGCATATATCAATAATTCGCTGACGAAAAACAGCAAGGGAAGTGGCAATGCACTTGTACAAAGAGGTGTTGCGACAGCCGGCAATACATCTTCACTTTTGCCGGCACCTTCCCTGTATACCGCCAGCAATTCTGCACTAGCCGCGGCAACTGTGGATGATGCTTCCAAGATTGCGGGCATTAACACCAATCTGCAGTTAACTTATCGGCCGCTCACCGGGCTTTCGGTTTCCAGTCAGTTCAGTTATAATTACAACGATCAGACAGAAAATACTTTCAGCCCGGCTATTTTAAATAACAATAATAATAGGGTTTACGCCTTTAGCGCTCAAAACTCTTCTCTGTATTCCCGAAGCAGTTTTCAATATGTTTACCGCTTACATGACGCGCATGAATTCAGTGTATTTGGCTTTACTGAATTATCGATAGGTAAATCCAGGTATAATATCATTAACTACAGCGGTACACCAAACGACCAGATTCAGGGGCCTATAGGATATAATTACCTTTTGTCAGGCACCTCATCGTCCTATACCCCAGATAACCGGTCGCTGGGATATTCAGGAGCATTCTCATATAATTATAAGAAAAAATATGTGCTGGATGTGAATTACCGGATTGATGGTACTTCGACCAATGGCACCGACAATCCCTGGAAAAAGAATCCTGCAGGCGGTATAAAGTGGAACTTTAACTATGAAGATTTCATGAAAGACCTGACCTGGTTAGATTTCGGTTCAGTTAGGGCCAGTTGGGGGCGAACAATTGTTCCATCAGGTACAATTTATGATGTTTACGGAAAATACCTGTCCTCAGGGAGTTATAATAATGTCAGTACGGTATCGCTTGACCTGACGACTATTCCAAATACCGCTTTAGTGCCCAGCCGTTCAACACAACTGGATTATGGTCTTGATCTTGGCCTTATGAAGGGGAAATATTCGCTGACTTTTGATTATTATTATAAACAAAGTGATTTCCAGCTAAGTACCAGGAACCTTGCTAACCATAATGTTTTTACGAATATCAGTACCAATGAAACCAGCGTAGTTACCAAGGGTTACGAATTGGATTTAAGCTTTAGGCCATTAAATTCCGAAAGTAAGTGGAAATGGACTTTTTCCGTTAATGGATCAATCATAAGGGATTACCTAGCTGCGCTGCCAGATGAGGTACGCCAAATTATTACCAATGGCGGCGATCTGGGACAACCCATAGTAAACCGTTTGGGATCTAATTCGCTGTCTAATTTTTTGCTTAACTACAATGGTGTTTACAGTACAGATAAGGATGTGCCGGTAGATCCATTGACCGGCCTCCGTTACCGTGTTGGCGGAACCGCCAGTAAGGGCAGTTATTTCAGGGCGGGCGATCCGATCTGGACCGATTTGAATGGTGATTACATTCTGGATAACAATGATTTTGTAATTACCGGCAATTCGCAGCCAAGGTTTGTTGGCGGGTTTAGTTCTTATCTGCAGTATAAACAATTTTCTATGAACATCTCCATGTCGTATACCATTGGCAGGGATGTACTCAATAACGCCACTGCCAGCTTATTTCAAAACTATTCAAACCCACTAAGCCAGAATGCACTGGTGCCGATTTCGCAATATAATTTTTGGACTAGTCCTGGTGATGTAGCAACTTATCCAAACCCGTTTGACTACACCAGAAGCGCGCTGGTCAGGCCGTTTCAATATATACAAACACTGTTTCAGGAGGACGGATCCTATTTGAAAATCAACAGCATTACCTTGTCATATAACCTAAATCCGGCTTTTAGTAAAAAGTTCGGCATTACCTCCTGCAGGGTCTACGCTACCGGAAGCAACATCGCCACTTTCAGCAATTACAGCGGTCCAAGTGCTGAGCGTGTAGACGGATTGGGCAGGGATAATTCGGGTGGTTATCCGCTGAGCCGGAACTTTACATTTGGTTTAAACATTCAATTCTAACGGATATGAAAAAAGTAATTTGTCTGATCATTATTATACTCTTGTGCACAGGGCTGGAAGGTTGTAAGAAATTTTTGAACGTGGTGCCAATTGACAACCTTTCCGGGAATAATTTCTGGGAAACGAAAGCGGATGTTGAAGCTTTTACCGGCGGCATATATAACCTGCTTCGTAATGCGACAATGCGCGATAGCCGTTTTTTTGTCGCCACAGGCGACCTGCGCTGTGCTCCGGCCAATATAACCTCCGAACATTCTTCCGAATTATATGTGAGCTATCTTAGAAAGAACGATTTAAAAGGATTGCTTTCCAATACAAAATATCTCAAACCTACTGATACCTTTTGGGCAATCACCTTATGGACAAACTTTTTTAATGTTGTTCAAAATGCGAATATATTGTATGATCAGGTTGAGAAAATGCCGGAGTCGGTGCTTTCTGCTGAGGATAAAAAGAGTTATCAGGCAGAGGCCGTTTTCCTGCGCTGCATCAGTTATTTCTTTATGGTTCGCGTATTTGGCAATGTTCCTTATTATACGAATGCGTTTAATTCAGAAGCATTACCCCGCACCAATATGATAACGGTGCTTAAAAACTGCAATGATGAATTAGCTGCAGTTAAAAATGACCTGCCCTGGACTTATGCAGATATAGCAAAGGTTGCCGTACGTGCCATGCGGGGCAGTGTTATCGCCCTGATGATGCATATTAACATGTGGGAAGCTGGATTTGATCAGGCCAATCAGCTCGGATATTATACCACCGTTGCTGCACTTGGCGAAGAAATCATGACGCAGAGCGGTGGCGCTTATCAATTGTTGCCTTTGATCAATACATATGATATTTTCCGCGGAAATTCTAAAGAAGGATTATTTGAAATCGTTCAGCAAGCCAATTCCGCTGAACAGTTCCTGCCGAATGCCGTATATTCCAACTACGTACTGCTCAAACCCTATCAGCCTTTCTTAACTTCGACGATTTGGTATGATGCAGCCTTTATGGCCAGGGTATACCCGACCAATGTAACGGATAACCGGAAAACGCAATGGTTCGATGCAAACCTTTACGCTGCTGACGGAACCCAGCAGATGCTCAAGTTTGTAAATATTAAACAAGGTCCATCCACAGGTTCCCTTCAGGTAGGGAACCAGGTGGTCTTTAGATACGCCGATGTGGTACTGCTTCGTGCCGAAGCGCTGGCTAATCTGGGCCGCGATAACGACGCACTGCCGGTATTAAATCTGATAAGGCAAAGGGCCGGGGCACCGGATATTGCATCAAACGGAGATGCGCTGAAAAGCGATATCTACTACGAGCGTGTTCGCGAACTGATGGGAGAAGGCCATTACTTCTATGATCTGGTCAGAACCCGTAAGGCGATAGATGGTAATTTTACTTTTTCACCAATCACCGCTGACGGCTTTGCCCGTGGCGCATGGACCTGGCCGATAGATGTAACGGCTACGGCCAATAACCCCTTCATGACCCTTAATCAATATTGGAACTAAAAGAAATTCATATGAAGAAATATATCATTTATATCCCCGTTTTTCTGTTGATCGCTATAGTTGCCGTTTCTTCCTGCAAAAACAACAATTATTATATCGATTCAGGAGTAGGCAAAGCACAATATGAAGGCACCATTCTGACCTATCTGGCTGACAAACCAGCTTACTTTGATACGCTGTCGCGTGTTATTACGCTGGCCGGAATGCAGGATGTTTTTTCCAGGGATACGATCACCTTTTTTGCGCCACCAAGTTCTTGTATCTATAAGGCAGTTAAAAACCTCAATAAATACCTTTATGGCCGGGGGCAGGATACTGTAAAGCAACTCAATCAGATAGATCCGAAAGTATGGAAGGATATGTTATCGCTTTATATCGTAAAAGGGAAGTATTTACTTAAGGATATTCCGCAACTGGATACTACCCAGTTAAGTACTTTTGGCGGCCAGGGTTATATTAGCAACGGGGGCAGGCCAATGAATATCGGTGTTTTGTACAACGATGTAAACGGAGTAAAATATGCCGGATACCGTCAATTATACTATTCGTATATCACCGATTTTACCAATAAGATAGGTTCAATGGTCAATGTCCCGGTGGCATCTTCCGATATTCAGCCATATAACGGGGTGGTACATGTGCTGGTTTATCAAAGGCACGTATTTGGATTTCAAACCAACAATTTTATTCTGCAGGCCATTGCGGCTGGTATTAAGCCGCCATTGTAAACTGTAAGAGATAACCTAATGAATAAAAATATGAGAAAGCAACTAAAATATCCATTTTTCTTAACGGCAATTCTGATCAGCTCGCTGTTGGCAACTTGTAAGAAGTCAGCCATTATTGGTGAGGATCCCTATGCCGGAGGGAAGGCACCCTTAGGTGTAACTTTTGGAACCGCTTCACCATCACCTGCCTCAGGACCCGCAGGTAGCACCGTGGTTTTTCAGGTAAAAGGCTTGCTAAAATATGGGAGTAATTTCGACTTCTTGATCAGTAATCAAAAAACAACAATACTCAATGTAACCGATACCACCATAACGATTAAGGTTCCTACCGATATCAGTTCTGGAATATCTTCTATAAAGTTAGGCGGACAGGTGTTTTTCGGTCCGAGGTTTGCCATTACCGGAAATATTTCCATTGATGCAGGTTTTGGTGCCGGCAATGGCACTGATGGGCCGATTTATTCAGCTTATGAGTTCAATCAGGGCTATATGATACTGGGCTCATTTCTGCGCTATGAAGGATCATACTATCCGGGGATTGCCTTCGTGAACTCCCTGGGAGGCATCGGAAACTTGAATACGAGAGATGGAATGAATTTAGGCGGTTCACTTTTAAGCGTGGCACGTTTAGCAAGCGGGAAGTTTATCATTGCCGGAAATTATAACCTTTATTACAGAAAAGGCGGTATTGGTAATATTACCCGTATAAATTCAGACGGGTCTTTAGATGCAGTAACGGTCAATGTAATTAATCAGATACCCGAAATACCAAGTAACGGACTCGATACCGTTCCGGCGTTTAACGGTGCTTTCCGTGGTCAGCAAACCATCATCAAAACATTCGTAACCTCAGACAATAAAGTAATTGCAGTGGGTAATATCAATTCTTATACTACGATCGATTATACTAAATCTACGCGGCTGTCCAGGGCTTATACCTTTAAAAACATATTCACCGTGGCCCGTATGAATGAAAATGGTATACTGGATGAAACCTATAATTATGGCCCGACGAGTACCGGTGCCAATGCGCTGGTGAATGATGCCTTTATGCAGACTGACGGCAAAATTGTACTTGTTGGGAATTTTACAAAATTTAATGGTGTAAACGCCAATTATATTGTCAGGTTAGACAAAAACGGCCAGCCTGATGCCACTTACCAGACCGGGACAGGCGCCAATGGCAACATCAATACAGTCCAATACAATTCTACTTCGCGCAGGATCATGGTGACTGGCAATTTTACTACTTTCAATAACAAAGCCTGCCCGGGAATTGCCATGCTCATGGAGGACGGATCGCTTGATGCCAATTTTAAGTTCGGCGATGTCACCGGAGGGAATGTCAATTTTGCCCGATCGCTCAAGAACGGAAAGGTACTTGTTGCCGGAACGTTCGATCAGTATAATGGTGTATCGCGGCCTGGATTTTTATTACTCAATGCAGATGGTTCAGCGTTACAGACCTTTAATCACCTGGGTACTTTCTCCGGGCAGATCCAGCAGGTAATAGAAACGACTTCTACTATTGGTGCACCGGCGATTATCCTGTTGGGGTATATCCGGAAATTCGATGATAAAAACGTGAATAATATCGTTAAGGTGGAAATTAAAAATTAAAGATGATGAAAACTTCATATCAAAATTCGGCCGCATTAATGTTTAGATACATGACCTGTATCTGCAGTGCCGTACTGATGGTCTCCGTTCTATTGGCTTCATGCAAAAATGAAAACTTTCCGAATTTGCTCAAGTCAGAGTATGGCGGGACCCCAGCCAGCTATGGCCATGCCAAAGTGCTTTACATTATCATTGATGGTGCACGGGGCAATGCCATAAAAGCGATTACACCACCCAATTTATATAAGTTGACAACAAACGCACTTTATACCTATAACGCATTGGTGAATAATGGCACACAAACGGTAACCAATGCCAATTCCTGGGCAAATCAAATGACCGGGGTTGAAGGGGCAAAACATTTTGTGACTTCGGAAGACTTTGCGGGTAATAACCTAAGCAACTATCCTTCATTTATAACTTTGTTAAAAAAAACGAATAGTTCTTATAAAACCGCGGCATTTAGTGCTTCAGCAGCGTTTGCCGATCACTTTACGCAAGCGGCCGACATCCGTGAAACATTTGAAAACAACGATGGTAATGTTAAATCGGCAGTGGTGGCAGCATTAAAGAATGATAACCCGGATCTGGTATTGGCTCAATTCCATTCCGTGGAAACGGTGGCTGCTACCGTTGGTTATGAAAGCACCACGACGGCCTATGTCAATGCCATCAATCAGGTGGATGCGTATATCGGTGAAATTATGACCGCCCTGCAGAGCCGCCCTAATTATAACGCTGAAAATTGGCTGGTGGTGATCACCTCAAATAAGGGAGGGAAAGTGGCTGTTAATCTGCCGCCAAATTCGACAATTTATGATGATGCGATCCGGAATATATTCACGATCTATTACAGTTCAAAGTTCGCGACCAAGTATCTTCCACAGCCTGCTACAACCGCGGTAACCTTTGATAGTTATGCCGTACGCTATACCTATGCGAATAATAACTTTGTTAATGCAACGCTGGGCGATGTGAATCTGTACAATTTAGGAACCAATTTTTCTACAACGATCCAGTTCCTCATCAAAAACAGCTTTACGGGAAGTGCCGGTTATCCGACCGTGCTATCAAAACGGGCCGCCGATTTTAACGGATCAGCAGGCTGGATCATTTTTCTCAAAGGAAATGGTTATACGGTAAATACCTCTATTTCAGACGAGATCGCCGGTGGAAATGTAAGCGATAACCAATGGCATGTCATTACTGTTACGATGAGCCGATTGAATGGGGTAGCTACTGTAAAAACCTATACCGATGGTAAATTCAATAGTTCCGGAACCCGCACAACCTCTGAATCCATCGATAATGTGAGCCCTTTGCGTATCGGACGCATACCAACAAATGGCGATGCGAATCCGAATTTATTGATTTCAAACTTACAGATCTACAATGTGGCTATGCCGGATGCAGATATCACGAGGCTATCCTGCCAAACAAACATAACGGAAGCGCATCCTTATTATAAAAATCTGATCGGATACTGGCCTGGAGATGAATCAAGCGGGCTGGTGCTGAAAGAACGTACGGGAACTTATGGCACGACCGCAAATTTTAAGCTTAGCGGCCCTTATGTGTGGAATGAATTTAGCAATTACAGTGCAAATCTTTGTCCGCCCGTAACAGATGCCTTTTATCATGTCGTACCCAATGCGGTAGATGTTCCCTATCAGATCATGCAGTGGCTGGGTGTCAATATCGACGTTAGCTGGCAGCTTAGCGGCAGAGCGTTTTCACCGGTGTATTCAAATGTTAACCCCTAAAAATGATTCGTATGCAGTTTTTAAATCATAAACGGCGAATTAATCGCACAATCAAACCCATCGCCATCATCATGATCGGCCTGGTGACGGTATTTACTGCTTGTAAAAAAGGTGATAAGACTTTTGAAAATGGTTATGATGATTATTCCGGTAATCAGCCATCCGACTATTTTAAGAATGATTCACTTGGCGTTGACAAGAGTTTCTATGGACGTGCCCGGATTTTCCCAGGGCTGGTTAGTGATGCCCAGCGACGAATAGCAGATACAGTTATTACCTTAAACATGAAATATAGCTATGTTCCGGCCGCTACGCTGGGCGTAAATGCGGTACCGCAACCGATCTTCAGTACGGGTCTTTATGCGGCGCCTGGTGAGCTCATTGAGATCGATGTTCCCGAAAATATCCTTGGCCTAAACGTATATGTAGGTTCGCATCTCGATAATTTGACCGGACAGACCTCGACACGGCGCGACGCATTGATCAGTACGGTCAAAGCCCTGTTTCCTGGCGTTAATACGGTCCGCAATCTTTACGGTGGGTATATTTGGATTAAAGCCGCAAACAGTATCGCCAATCCGGTAACTTTTCATTTCAAAAGGGTGGTGGCAACGAGCGACTACATCTTAGGAACAACAACTGATGTTGCTGCCTGGCAACGCAAGGTAATGGCCTCGGGGGTTCCCTGGCTTGAACTCCGCTCGCAACATGTGGCTTTGTCTGTTTCGCGCGATTGGGTTTTGCAGGGAATCCAGAACGGCACGCTTAACAATATTGATCAAACGATGGCGGAATGGGACAAGGTTATGGTAGAAGACTATTATAAATGGTTAGGATGGACCGTCGGAAATGCCGATGCAACGCATCGTGCACCCGAACTTCCCGAACGAGCCGTAATGGATGTACAAATAGCAGGCAACTCGTTGATTCATAATGGTCAGCCGATTATGGCATTAACCTCTGCTAATATTTTCGACGAATGGGCTAACTACACCACATTATCATCTGGAAATTCTGTGATTACCAACCATGAATTGGGGAGAAATTATAAAATGTCCGCACCAAACTTTTGGTGGAAGTCTGTAGCAGAAAGTGAAACGGTGCAGAATTTTAACTTAATGAAAACAGCATCTCGAAACAATTTGCCTTTTCCCGCCCTGGCGTCTTTAGGCCCTAATAGCCTGAGCACAGTTGGGCCGGTTGCTTTGGCTTTTGCTAACCGCCCGGCAGGAAAATATATGGATAATGATCCGACCCTGGCAGGTGTAGGTACAACGTTCAGGTTGATGATGTTTCTTCAGATTTTCGCAAAATCTGTTAATCCGGCAACTGGTGAAAATGGATTAGGCTTAATTCCATATGTGACTGCCAGGGCACAAACCATCAATAACTGGTCAGTCGATGATCAGACCAAGCGAAATTTCTTTTTTACAGCGCTTTGTGATTATACCCAAAAAGATTATTCAAACTTTTTTGATGCCTGGGGCATCCCACTTAGTACGATCACCCGGGGTAATGTTCAGCAAAAATATCCGCTGTTGGCAGACCCCATCTGGACCTACGATCCGATTAAACAAGTATATGTGACAGATAACTACCCGGTCAGGACAAAACGTATTTACACCAACCGCAGTAACTGGATTATTACCGCAAGCGATAACGCTTCCCAGGAGGGATCAATTGCCGCCATGATAGACGGTATTCCGGAGACCTATTGGCATGCCTGTTATTCGGGTTGTACACCTTTGGCCAGTCCAGCCCCTGTTCCCCATGTGATCAATATCGACATGGGCAGCGTTTCCAAAATAAGCGGGTGTTTCATGGCCTCGCGCATGAGTGGCAGGCAGGTAACGCAGTTTGTGTTTTCTTACAGCAACGACAATATTAATTTCACTACTGTAGGCACTTTTCCGATGCTGAAAATAAACTACAATCAGGAGTTTACTTTCGCAACTGCTGTAAACGCCAGGTATGTCCGTTTTACAATAGATAAAAACAGTTATGACAACACGGCCTTCTCTGCTGTTGCAGAATTAGGAACATTTTATGATGGTAATTAATGCATTACGGCAATTAATCAAAGACATATGAACATGCAAAAAAAAATAAGGCTTAGCATTGTGGCTGCCGTGTTGCTGTTGGGCGCTTGTACGAAATACAATAATCCGGCTGCTAATTTTGAGTTGGACAAGAAAACATCCGATTCTGCTATTGTAAAAAAGGTTTTATTAATCAATATTGATGCCGCTCCAGGCTCGGAGGTTAAGGCCGTTATGCCAGCCACCATTGCATCCTTGCTGCCGAACAGTAAATATTCGTGGACTGGACTAAGCGATTTGCGTACGAATGATGCAACAACCTGGGCAAGTATGGCAACCGGTGTCAATATAGGGAAACATCAAATTACTGATGCCACATTCCAACCGACCAGAGATCCAAATAACCCTTCAATCAGCGCATCGTTTTATCCGACGTTTTTTTTTCGGATCCTGCAGTTAAGACCGCTATATAAGACCCTGTCGATCAGTAGCTGGTCTGCGCTGAATAGCAATCTAATGATCCATTCGGATGCGCAGATCACTCCCGCCAATGATAAAGCCGTTAAAGATTCGGCTGTTGTACATTTACAGAATGACAACCAGATTTTGACCGTTGTCGACTTTCGTGAGGTGGAAGCGGCGGGCCTGAATTCTGGTTTCTCGGCGACGAACCCTGAGTTTGCTAATGCCTTAAAAACAACGGATGGTTATATCGGCGAATTACTTGCAGCACTGAAAAAGCGCAAATCTTATAATAAAGAAAACTGGCTGATTATTATCACTTCAAATCACGGTGCAACAGGTAAAACTTTTGGTGGCTCTTCCGATCCGGAAAGAAACCTGTTCACATTATTTTACAATACGAAATATAAAGGCCTGGAACTAAAGGGGAAAACATTGAACTCACCCAGGTTTAAAAGTGATGTATCAGCCACACTTACAGGCGATCCAACCGGTCTTTATAACATCGGCAGCGGCTCCATGACCGTACAAATGAAAATGAAACTGAATCCTTTTTCCGATGGTACTTATAATGCCGGCGGTAGCTTTTACTTTATGTTAGGAAAAATGACGAATGGCGGTAAACGTGGATTTGGTTTGTTCAGGCAACGGCTGGCTTTATCGGTATATATGACCGATGATTCAAATCATGCCACCCAGCTGGATGTATCCAATACGCTAACTGATGGTTTGTGGCATTCAGTAATCATTACCATGACCACCGACCTTGCCAAACTCACACGGACCATTAAGCTCTATATGGATGGCGCCTTAACAGGATCACTGACAGACATTAGTCTGGGGACCGTTGCCACAATAACAGATACTTCTCCGTTGCAAATTGGCGGGAATAATGCTACTGATTTCAATCTGACTGACCTGCGAATTTACAAACGCATACTCAGCGATGGCGAGATCGCTAATGATGCCTGTTCGCTTGGCAATCCAAATTTAAACGGGTTAACAGGCTACTGGCCATTAACAGATGGTGGCACCACCCTGGCCAATGGCATTTCGGGCAATCCGGATTTTAAAGTAACGGGTCCGATTGCCTATTCTGTTACGGCAAATTCATTAAGGTGTAACCTGGGTGCAGATAACGTAAGTGTACAGAACGTCACGATCGCTCCACAGATATTTTACTGGCTGGGTATACCGATCGACCCTACCTGGGGATTAGAGGGTAGTATCTTTTTGTCAAATTTTGAAACAGAGTTGCAATAATTCAGACCTGACCAGTATACTGATTAGCAAAAATAATTTAGATTTTAAACAGCCGCTATTATTGTACACATGACCATATCTTCCATTCAAAGCAACCATTTCAGGAATCGCATATTTTGCCTTTTACCTATTTTAATATTTTTCGGGCTGCTAAATATTAACAGCCCGGCTTTTTCCCAAATCAATGATCATATATTTCCGCCCGCAGACGCCGCTAAAAAATTCATCAGTTTTGATGCTAAAGGTTTCCTGTTAAACGGAAAACGTACTTTCCTGGTTTCGGCAGGCATGGAGTATGCCCGTATCCCTCACGAACTTTGGTATGATCGCCTCCTTCGCTTGAAAAGAGGTGGCTTTAATTGTGTCGAAGTTTATACGTTTTGGAATTTTCATGAGCCCTTTGAAGGAAAGTTTGACTTTGCGGGAGACCGTGATCTCGAAAATTTTTTAAAAATATGTAAACAGCTTGACTTGTATGCCATTGTGCGGGTAGGGCCTTATTACTGTGGTGAGTGGGATAGTGGCGGTTATCCGATATGGCTACGTTTTAAGGATAACCTGCAAGTGCGTTCTCCAAATGCACCTTTCGAAAAATATATGGATCGGTTTCTTGATCATTTGATGCCTATCGTCAGCCGTCAGCAAATCCATCTTGGCGGCCCGGTTATATTGGTCCAACTGGAAAATGAGCATCCTTTATCCTGGGGAACCAATATACCGAATACCTATTTTAAACATCTGCAGGAAAAAGCATTAGCATTGGGCCTGCAGGTACCGTATTTTTTCAGCGGTCTCAATCATGGTGGCGACCCGGCCGGAAATAAGGTTTCACTGGACGACCCCAAACGACCAAGCCCTTGGTTTACCACCGAATTCTGGAGTGTTTGGTATGATCGTTATGGTTCTACTAAAGCCGACGCAGATACTTTTGGCAGACGAACCTGGAAAATTATTGCCCGCGGTGGCAATGGTTATAATTACTATATGGCCCATGGCGGTACCAATTTCGATTACAGCTTCAGTCACGAAGATGCGGCCTGTTATGATTATGGCGCTGCTGTAGGCCAAACCGGCGATTTGAGGCCTATTTATTATCAGTTTAAACGAAATGGTCTCTTTGCACGTAGTTTTGAACAGATCCTGGAGAACAGTACGGCCGGCCAGGTTCAACAACTCAAGGGTATTGGCAGCAGTTATACGATCAACTCACGCATAAGCACTGCGGGTACCATTTCATTTATCGACAATTATGGTAAAGGGATATTGCCTTATTCAGGTCAGGGACTGGTTGGTGCTAAAGGAAATTTTACAATCAATCTGGAGCCGGGTGAGATTTTGCCGGTTGTCCAAAATTTCAATCTGACAGACAAGGTAACCTTGCTGGGTGCCTATACACGGGTGCTGGGTATCGCCCGGAATGGAAAAACCACTACGCTTGTCGTATATGGTCGCCCAGGCTCACAAGGCTCCTTAAGTTTGCGCATAACAGGCCAAACCAAAAGTGTTGGCCACTTAAAACACCTTTCCAATGGAAAATTACATAATCTTCAGTTAAGCTATGGCAAAGATGCACCGCTTGTGCAGGATTTAATTACTGGTGGGCAAACGCTGCGCATATTGGCACTGAGCACCGAACTGGCAGACCGTTCGTGGTTTGTAGAAGAAAAAAAACAGCAATTTGTGGTGGTTGGGCCGGAATATGTAGCTGATTTTCATATTTCAACCAATCAAGCCATCACGCTAAACACCGAGTATTTCTGGAAGGAAAATAAAAAATTCCCGGTTTGGGTATTCGGCGATCAATTAAAAAAACATATCGTTCCCTCCAGAAATCTGATCTCCAGACCAAATGCAGTGCTTAATAATAACTGGTTAGCAAAATCGGCTTCAGCAGCAGCCTTACCTGATTTTGATGATCGCGAATGGCTGGCAAGCGATAAACCCCTTGAAATGGGAGCCGATAAAGATATTTCTGCCAATGCCTGGTACAGAACCCATATTAAAATCCAAAAAAGTGGCCGCTACAAACTCAACATCAGTAGCGGTGTTGGTCGCTACATTGTGTTCGTTGATGGTAAACGTGTTACAGCTGGTTATAGTGATCAACTTCAGTTTGATGTCGAAACCGGTGACCATATGCTTGCGATTTATGCCGCGCACGATGGCCGGGATAAGCTTTATAACTTTATTGGTTATCTCAGTGAGGTTGACAAGAAAGGCATTGCGGGCGAAGTCATTATGCATCGGGGGGCACCCGGACTCGTTGATAACTGGAAGATGGTTAAACTTGCCGGCGAACGCCATGACGAAAACCAGCCTGTTCCTGATTTTACAAATGCCGAAAGCTATAAAATTGGAGCTGATCCCTTCGGCCAAAAAGCCGGCTTCGCCTGGTTTCAGGCCATAATCCCTATAAAAGATGGTCGTGTGCCGACAGAATTCCGGTTTCGGAGTGTTGATGACAAGGCCGTTGTGTTTATTAACGGTAAGCCCGTAGCCCGGGCAGATGACTGGAATAAACCTTTTACAGCGGTTTATCAGGATGACGGTACCAATAAACCGATTGTGCTTTCCGTGTTCCTGGAGAACCATTATGGGGCCGGTGGCATCGATAAGCCGGTGGAAATTATTTATAATGATGACCTCAAATTAAAGGGTTGGAAAATGAAAGGCGGTCCTGGTGATATGCTTTCTGCTGATGGATGGTCAGTAATCGGATCAACAGAAAAATTTAACCGTCCTTACTTTTATAAAAATACTTTCCGGCTGGAAAAAACAAAGCCCAATAACCATCCCATGTGGCGCATTTCTTTTGAAGGATTAAGCCATGGGTTTATCTTTATTAATGGTCATAACATAGGAGGTTATCCGGAACGTGTACCCATTAACGGTCTTTATATCCCCGAATGCTGGTTGAAAGCAGGCGATAATACGGTAATTATTTATGATCAATATGGTAACCGGCCAGATGCTGTACGTATTACACCGGAAAGTGCCGCCAGCCGGGAAACCGCTACCATCAGGATCAAGTGACGTTTGTGAAAAAAATAATCTCCCTGACAAATGAAAATGTAAATGTGGTAGTTATGCAGTGGTGGTTGGTGATCTCGATGTGGTGGTGCTGGATATCAATAATAGAATTATTTTTTCGGACTGCATCTTGTTGATTGTCAGAAAAATGAATGTTAACGGCTAAAAAAGTCTCTATTTTTTTAAATAATTTTAAATCCTTTTTTTGGATTTGGGAAAAAGAATACTACATTTGCAATCCCAAAAGGGGGTGCCATAGCTCAGTCGGTAGAGCAAAGGACTGAAAATCCTTGTGTCCCTGGTTCGAATCCAGGTGGCACCACTTATAAAACAAAAGCCTTACAGAAATGTAAGGCTTTTTTGGTTTTTGAGTATGTTTATTTAGGTCTCTACATGATATTCATTGTGTTTTTCGGCTATTTCTTTAACCTTATCTAAAGCTTTTGGCCAGGTTTTTTCGAAATAATCTCTCCACTCATCGTTAATATCCATATCAATAAGGAGTTCTGTTTTGCCATCTTTTTCACTGAGGGTATAATTTTCCAGTGTTTCGCCCCAATCCCCGCTTAAGTCTTCCTTACCATCTTTTATTTCGCCCAGGTGTTGGATAGACATGTACCGGTTAGGGATATTTTCTTTAATAACCGCTACCATTCCATCTCCATTATTACCCAGAAACAAGGCCTTGCTTCCTTTTTTCCAATCTGTTTCTACTCGCGATCCTTCCATAAAAGCAGCTGTCCACTTAGGGTAGGTTTCCACGCCAAAAAGCGCATCCCAAACTTTTTCCGCTGTGGCGTTAATTGTGGTTTTAAATTCGATCTTTTTCATGGTTCTTAGATTTTTAAATCAAATAATTAAGTATAACAAATTTGCAGCGAATTTGATTGACTTAAGCGGTGCAAAGGCGACAATATGTGGGGGCAAAAGGACTATGACCCTGACATTGGTTTAATCTAATTATGTTAAAATTTATTAAATATCTCAGCGAAAAGTAATTTAATCGGTAGATTTACGTAATTGACCGATACATATGTTCAAGAGCACAATATTTTGAATTAAATTTAGTTTGTTGGTAGACAAAAGTTTCTTTCCGAACAACTTAACTATTGCCCAATACGTATATAAAAGATAATATTATCACAATTTAAATGAGAAATAAGATATTCCCTTACCTGGCTGCGCTGGGTTTTTTAAGCTTTGGGGTCATTACTGGCTGCAAAAAGAGTAACCCTGTGCCTGATGAGCCCGTATCTCCGCCAGTTGTGACAACGCCTAGCGGAACGCGGGAAGAATTGACTAAAGATTCTATTTTTTTATACGGTAAAGAACTTTATTACTGGAATACTTCGCTGCCAACCTATGAGGTGTTTAATCCGCGTGCATTTAGTTCGAATGAAGCTGAATTATATGCCATGACACAATATTCTTTGGATCCGGCAACGGGAAAACCATATGAATTTGTAAGCACTTCTTCTGGCGAGCCTAAATATTCGTTTTTCGATTATACGGCAGCTACATCGGGGAAAACAGGTGCACTTAAAGCTGATGTAAATGGCTCAGCCAATGATTACGGTTTTTCTGTTCAGTATCAGTATAATAGCACTACCGATTTAAGGGTAAAATATGTTTATCCTAACTCACCGGCAGCAGTACAGGGCTTAACACGTGGTTGTAGGATAACCAGTGTAAATGGAAGGACAGATCTGACCTATCCTGGTGCCGTTAATTTTTTAAATAATGCCATTTTTGGTACAAATGCAACGGTGACTTTGGCTTTTAATGATATTGATGGCAATCCAAAAACGGCTGTTATATCTAGCAGTTTGTATACGGTTAATCCAATATTGTTTACCCATGTTTATACGGTTGGCACCAAGAAAGTGGGTTACATTGTATTTAATAGCTTTACCAATAATGCCTCTACGGCCATAAATACAACCTTTTCTAATTTTGCAACCCAGGGGGTAAGTGAATTGATTATTGATTTACGCTATAACGGTGGTGGTTATGTTTCAACAGCTACCCAGATGATTAATTTAGCCGCACCAGCAGGAGAAACAGGGAATACGATGTTTACTTCTTATTACAATGCTTATCTGCAATCGATCACGAGTGCGCAGCGCAAAGCTTCCGTTTTGGCACACCAGCCATTGTTAGATGATGCAGGTAAATTACAAACCTTTACCACGGGGGTAAACGGAAAGTATGCCACTTATGCCGACTTAAATTATTCGCCTACAGCTGCTGATAATATTGAGAAATTTGCAAAATCAGGTAGTTTAAACTTAAACAGGGTTTATTTTATAGTAACCGGATCTACGGCATCTGCAAGCGAGTTAACCATTAACAGTTTGAAACCGGTAATGGATGTAAAGCTAATTGGCAGAACAACCTATGGTAAACCTGTTGGTTTCTTTCCGATCAGAATAGATAAGGTGGATATGTATATTCCCGAATTTGAAACCAAAAATAAACTCGGAGTTGGTGGCTATTATTCTGGTTTGACGGTTGATAAAGAATCAGCAGAAGATTTAAGCAAAGCGTGGGGAGATGAAACAGAAACTTTATTGGCTTATGCTTTGTTGTATGCCAAAAACGGGAATTTTGTGACTACAGCAGCTAAAACAGCTAGCTTAAGTACCACTACAACAGCACTGCCGCCAAAACTTTCGGTCGCAGAACTGAGGGCGCTGGATGAAAAACTGGATCCTAAAGGAATTAAGGGAATGATTATGACACCTGATAAAAGATTTTAATCAAGTTTTTAACGAAAATGCCCGCTTAACATGTTTGTTAAGCGGGCATTTTTATTTGTGGTGGTATTTACAATAATATTTTACTGCTGATATCTTTGTTAATGGTAATGTAACCTGGATATTTAACAGGCGTATTGCCGAGCATAAAGGTTGGCTTTATTTTAATGGTTAATAAACCTAGCTTTTCATCTTTTGAAGATGATCCTTTCTGAGCGGCTTTGATAATATCGTTAAAAACGTTTCCATTAGATACTAATCCATAAATATTGCTTACCAGCTGCACCGGAACAGTAACCGTTTGACCTTGTGCAATACTTACATTTTGATTAACGATGCCTTCTGCCAGATCGGTGTTATTAACCAATATTTTATATTCGAACTGGTTGATGGCTGCCAAATTGCCTGATGGGTTGGTTATTTCTAAATTCAGATTGGCCCTAAGTGGAATGTCTTTTCTTAGCAGGCCAAGGGCAACCCCCGGTAAACTGGTTAAGCTAAAACTTTGCTGGTCCATTAATTTTTTAACGTCTGTGCCTGCAATCGATACCTGTTGTACACCTGTAATTTTATAAGTGCAGTCTTCCAGGGCTTTTATCTGCTGGGCCTGCCTGTTTATTCCGCAACCGAAAAGGCCAACAGTTAATAGGCATACTAATAATCCATGTTTCATTTTATGTGTGTTAGGTGATTGTATAAGTACCCAAAAATTTGGATATTGATATACTGCAAACATAACGCCAAAATAATAAATCTATTTCAGAACGCTTAGGTTAATTCAAACTGATTGGTTTCAAAGTTTGGTTAATCGGGTAATTGTTTAAACCGGTTAACTGAAGATCAAATCATAACAATTTAACAGTCTATCAATTTAAACAATTAACCTAACCGCGCAAGAATTAACCTAAACCATTAACTTTACAAAAAAAAATAAAAAACATGGCCATTACCATCCGGAAGATAACTGCAGCAGATAATACGGCTACGGCTGAAATGATCAGGACGATTTTAAGAGAATTTAAAATAGATAAGCCGGGTACGGTTTATACTGATCCGACAACCGATGAGCTGTCTACAGTTTTCGAACACCCTCAATCGGCTTACTGGCTTGCCGAAGAGGATGGACTTATTATTGGCGGCTGTGGCATTTATCCAACCGGAGGTTTGCCGGATGGTTGTGTTGAGCTGGTTAAATTGTATACCTCGGCATCTTCACGCGGAAAAGGTATCGGCAAAATGCTCATGGAAAAAAGTATAGAATCGGCCCAGCATTTTGGCTATAATGAGATTTACCTGGAATCGTTTCCTGAACTTACCCGGGCAATTGCTATGTACGAAAAAGCAGGATTTAAAAAACTCGCTGCACCACTCGGTAATTCAGGGCATTTTGCCTGTAATGTTTGGATGCTGCTGGTGCTTTAGTTTTTCTGATGGTGTAATATCGTCGAAATGATAACTGTTTTTTATGGATATGGCTAATGGCGCAGAACCCTGTCCATTTTCCATCTTACATTTTCCATCATCATCACCTACTCTTTAAGATTTATTAATACTAAGGGAATATTGGGCCGCTAGCTTTGCTTTTTATAAAGCGGCATCCTTTGAGCAATTCATTACTTTCATCTTTACAGCACGGAAACCATCAGGCTATGGAAGAAATCTATCGTAGCTATTGGGAAGATGTTTTTGATATTGCCCTCAAAAAAACCGGAGATGAAGCCGTCGCACAGGATATTACGCAGGAAATTTTCATTTCCCTCTGGGAAAACCGGGCGGCAATTAACTTATCAGGAAGTCTGGGTGCTTACCTGCATGGTGCTGTAAAATACAAAGTGATTAATTATTTCAGGTCGGGGAGCGTTAAAGCGCAGCACCAAACTGCACTTATAACACTTATGGATGAACAACATACGGCTGCCGCAGATGATCAGCTGATTTTAAAAGAGCTGCATTTAGAAGTAGACGCAGCTATAGCGCTCTTGCCAGAGAAAATGCAACTGGTATTTTCAATGAGCCGGAAACAGGAAAAATCCATTAAAGAAATCGCCTCAGAACTTGATGTTTCTGTACAAACGGTAAAAAACCAGATCTCTGCTGCCCTGAAACTGCTGAAAAAAAGCCTTTCCTATATCCTGCTCATCGCGGCTTTGATTGGCTTAACATAAAGTTAATTTATAGATAACATTTTTGGTTAGTACCCATCTGCTTTTCAACTGACATGTATTTAAATGACAGAAGAACAGGCAAAGGAGCTGCTGCAGAAATATCTCGATAAGCAGGCAAATCCAAAAGAGCAAAAAATAGTTGAAGCATGGTATGACACGCTCAGTCAGGAAAATATTGAACTTAATGCAGAGCGGAAAACAGCAATAGGGGAGCAAATGTTCGTTCACCTTAAAGCCGCTATGTATAAAAAAACAGGCAAGGTATTCAAGCTTAGCCCTTTTATCAGGATTGCCGCTGCAGTGTTGGTTCTTATTACATTGGGTGTAACCATCTGGAAGCTCAGTGCGCCGGTAAAATTTATTGAAGATCAGCTTACCGTAATTACCGGAGCTGCAGAGCGAAAACGCATTACTTTATCAGATGGTTCGGTGGTTTTGTTGGGTTCTTCTGCAAAACTTAGTTACCCCAAAGTATTTGCCTCAAACAGCCGCCAGATCGAACTAAAAGAAGGTGAAGCTTTTTTTGATATTGTCCATCAGGCGAAAAGACCATTTACGGTACATACCGCATCAGGTATAAATATCAAGGTGCTGGGGACTTCATTTAAGGTGAAGTCTTACCAGGCCAGTAAACAGATCGAAGTTGCCGTAGTTACCGGAAAGGTTGCCGTGAGCAATAAAAAAGGAAATCTGGCCACGCTCATCAAAGATGAGTGTTTAACCTATGATAAAAATGCGGGCAGTGCAGCAATCAGTAAAATCAAAGCAGCTGCCTTTGTTGAACTTGCTTTTGACGGCGCAACTTTAGAACAGGTAATCAGTAAGCTTCAATACGTGTTCAGTATTAAAATTTTATTGGGGGATGCCGCTTTAGGCAAACTTAAAAGTACAGCTGTTTTTACCAGCAGGCAATCGCTGGAAGAGATTTTGGACATTATCTGCAGCCTCCACCACCTAAAATTCAATGCATCAAAAAATCATAAAACATTTAATATATACAGATGAGATAAAGGTATGATATAGCAATCATCTGCGGTACCGGTTAGATCGGTCATCGTAATCTTTCTTTCTGACCATAGGCGTCAGCATAATTAAAGCTTTACAAATAAATAAAATCAAACAAATTAAACAATGAAAACTACCTCCCATAAGAGGACACCAGCTCTTTATAAGATCATGAAATACTCATGTTTAACATTTTCAATCCTCTGCATATTTTGCAGCTCGATATTGGCTTCTGCTGGTATGGCGCAAAAGTTAGAGAAGACAACGGTTAGTATTACGATTAACAAAGGCCGTAAAATAACCGAAATTATCAAAGAAATCGAGTCGCGCACCGGATTAAGCTTTGTATACAATCCCGATCAGCTACAACAGAAAAATATGTTTGTAAGTGGCGATTTCACCACAGAACCCGTAAGGTCATTGCTGGATAGGCTGGGCTTGCAGGTTTTAGAAAAAGGCGGTTATGTCATATTAAATAATGCCGTTTTTAACAAACCCGACCGTATTATTACCGGGATAGTAAAAGACTCGACAGGTGTAACTTTACCGGGTGTTTCGGTTAAAGTACTGGGTACACAAAGCGGAACCATAACTGATGGTAATGGTGCTTACCGTATTGAGGTGGGCGCTGATGCTATACTTTCATTTTCGATGATCGGTTACCGTACCAAAGAAGTAAAAGTTGGCGAAAACCAGGTAATCAATATGGTGTTGAGCGAAGAACGTTCTACACTTGCCGATGTAGTGGTGGTAGGTTACGGTACGCAGAAAAAGGAAACCTTAACGGGTGCAATTACCATTGTGGGGCTGGATAAACTTTCTTCGCGCTCACTGAACAGTGTAGGAGAGGTGCTGGCAGGAAAATCACCCGGGGTAATTGTAACCAATGAGGGTGGCGATCCAACGGCTACACCACGCATCAACATTCGCGGTGCCGGAGGTATCAACGGAGAAAGTGTACTTTATGTAATTGATGGGTCTATTTTTCTGGGTGTGCCACAGCTTAACCCCAATGATATTGAATCGATTTCTGTGCTAAAGGACGGCGCGAGCGCAATTTATGGGGCAAGGGCATCAGGTGGGGTAATATTGATTACCACCAAAAAAGGTAAAAGCGGTAAAATGCAGATCAGTTTTGATGCCAAGTTAGGGCAACAAAGCGCATGGCGAAAACTAGAACCATTAAATGCTCAGCAACGGGCACAGGTAGCCGCCACTGCAGCCAAAAACGGAGGTACAACCATATTGCCTGCTTTTGATGCTTCGAAATATCCTGATGGGCAGGTTACCCGCACCAACTGGATGGACGAAGTTTTTAGAAATGGAATGGTACAGGATTACAATGCCGCTATAAACGGTGGCAGTGAAAAATCTAATTATTACCTAAGTTTCAATTACCGTAATGCCGAAGGCATCGTTTTAAACACCCAAACCAAACGCTACAATTTCAGGATCAATACCGAACATGAGGTAACCAACTGGTTAAAAGTAGGCGAAAACCTATCGTACAGCAGTACCAATGGAAATGGCGCCAATACCAGTAGCGATTATACCGGTGCTTTGCTTTCTGCGATTTATTATCCAACCAATGGAACGCCTTACAATGCCGATGGCAGTTTTGCAGGTTTACCGGGCGGGCAATATGCAGGCGATTATGGTGATATTGTGAACCCTGTTGCCGATTTACAACGCATCGATATCAATAACCCAGTAAATGTGTTGGTGGTTAATCCCTATGTTAATGTTAAATTGATCAAAGGTTTAACTTTTAGGTCTAATTTGAGTATCACCAAATCAGACGCTGCTTTTAAAAGCTTTACGCCCAAAAGACCTGAGGTGGGGAAACCGGTATTGAGCAATAGTTTGCAGGAAAGCAGCAGCCGCAGTAACGATTTTCTTGCCGAGCAGGTGTTAAGCTATAAAGCAACTTTTGGCAGTCATCAGCTCGATCTTACAGGTGGTTATTCTTTTCAGAAAACAAAAAGTAACAGCTTATCAGCTTCCGGAGCAGGTTTTGATGACGAATCGCCGCAATATAGGTATCTGGTAAATGCAACCGTGATACAGCCTTCGGTTAGCGGGATGTCTGAACAGGCACTTTCTTCATTGTTTGTTAGGGCCAACTATAACTATAAAGAAAAATACCTGCTCTCGTTAATCGGGCGCCGCGACGGATCATCGCTGCTCAGTAAAAATAACAGGACAAAAAATTACGGATCGGCTTCTGCAGGATGGGTAGTGAGCAAAGAAGACTTTCTTAAGGATGCTTCCTGGCTGAACGAACTGAAACTGAGAGGCAGCTATGGCATATTGGGCAATTTAGCATCGCTTAATGCTTCGGCAGTAAATCCATTATTAAGTGCTACCCAAAGTTATTTCGGGCAGACACCAACGCTACAAAATGGTTATGTACAGACTGTTCTGGCCAACAAAGATTTAACATGGGCAGAATCAAAACAAACAAACTTTGGTATTGATGTAGCTGTTCTGGGCAGATTAAGCCTGAATGCAGATTATTTTATCAAAGAAACCAATAAAATGATCCTGACGAGATCGTTGCCTGGAACAGCTGGTTTAAATACACAAACCATCAATGCCGGGATTGTAAAAGATAAAGGCATAGAATTGGGCTTAACTTACAATAGTGATAAAAACGCCGCATTTACTTATAGCGTAAACGCTACTTTAACCAAGGTTAACAACAAAGTGCAGGAGCTTGCTCCAGGATTAGAAAATATTGCAGTAGGTACCAATTTCCGTAACGAACTTGCTCCACTTACCATCAGGGTAGGGCAACCATTATACAGTTACTATGTGTTAAAAACTGATGGTATTTTCCAGAGTCAGGCTGAAGCTGATAATTATAAAAATGCGAAAGGAACTAAAATTCAGCCGAATGCAAAAGCGGGTGATTTTAAATTTGTTGATATCAATGGTGATGGATCTATTGATGGAAACGACCGTTATTTCGCAGGCAGCGCTTATCCCGATTTCACTTATGGCCTGAGCTTTAATGCGAGTTATAAAAATTTCGACATTAATATTTTTGCGCAGGGCGTACAGGGGAACAAATTGTTTAATGCCGTAAAACGTACCACGTATAGCGCCAGCGGTCCATCGTACAATAAATTGGTGGGTATCCTGGATGCCTGGTCGCCGGAGAATCCGGGTGGAAAAGTGCCGATCATTTCAACGAGCGATGCCAATGGAAACTTTAATGCTTCCGATTTTTATATCGAAGACGGTTCTTACCTGCGTATCCGTAATGTAACACTGGGTTACAGTTTGCCAAAATCGCTTGCCAATAAATTGAAAACAGGAGGGGTAAGGATTTATGCCACTGCAAATAACCTCTTTACCATTACAAATTATTCGGGTTTCGATCCGGAAATCGGAATGGACAATAACGGACTGGATGTTGGCCGTTATCCACAGGCAAGAAGCTTTATCCTTGGTTTAAGTGTAAATCTATAATCACCAATTATAACAATGAAAACGAATTTTAAATATATGGCATTTGCCGCCCTTGCTTTTTTCTCTTCTTGTACAAAAGAGCTTGATATTGTACCCGAAGGATCTCCATCGGCACAAAATTTCTGGAAAACTAAAGAAGATGCTATAAAAGCAGAAGCGGGCATGTACGAAAATTATAATGCTGAAGACTTTTATGGCCGTGGAATGTTCTGGTTTATCAATGCCAGCGATGATATGGTTACTGGGCGTAACAAACCAGAGGCCGATAACATTAAAAACTTTAACCGTACTTATGTGGGTGGAGGTTATACCGAAACCCAGTGGAGTATGCGTTATGCCATAATTAAACGCGCGAACGATATCATCATCAATGTGCCGGCCATCTCCATGGACGAAGCTTTGAAAAAACAGATCATCGGTGATGCTTATTTTAATGCTGGTTTGGTTTATTTCCAGTTGGCTGCCAACTATGGAAACGATAAAGCAGGAGTTCCAATTGTTACGCCAGAAAGCGATCCGTCTTTGCCTATTGCACGCGCAAAAAATGTAAACGAAAATTACGACTATATCATTTCACTTTTATTAAAGGCGGCTGATAACCTTCCATTGTTTTCGGCAATGAAACCTGCTGATTATGGCAAAGCACATAAAACCGCCGCATGGGCCTATCTGTCTAAAGTATACCTGTATAAAAAGGATTATGCCAATGCCGCAAAATATGCTGATATGGTTATTACCTCAGGTCAGCATGATTTGGTGAATACAGGTTTTGCCGATGTATTTAAAGCATCGAACAACTGGTCTAAAGAGTATATCTGGTCGGTAGTGTGTACACCAAGCGGTGGAGGTACAGGCTGGGGGAGCAAACTTCCAGGGGTAATGTTAACCAATAAAGCCTGGGGAATTTACAATGGCTGGGGTTATTACCTGCCAACCAAAGAGCTTTACGATTCATACGAAACAGGAGATCAGCGCCGTGAAGCCACTATTTTAAAACCTGGCGATAAATTTATGTTCTTTGGTGCCGAACGTAGTTTTACCAAAGATGCTGGAGCCACTTCAAATTATCAGTTTAAAAAATATATGGAGCCATTTTCTTACGCCAACCCTATCCCAACGCATGTGAATCCGAACGGAGATAATGGTACTACCGATTTAAATGTGCCTTTAATGCGTTATGCAGAAGTATTGTTAATCAAAGCAGAAGCGGCCATCAACTTAAGCGGAGCTGGTGCAGGCGATACTGAACTGAACAAAATCAGGCTTCGTGCGGGATTGGGTACTAAAACCGGAATGACAATAGATGACCTTAAACGTGAGCGCCGCAACGAACTTGCGGGAGAATGGGCCGACCGCCATAGAGATTTGGTAAGGTGGGGCGATGCGCAGGCAGCTTATGCAAAACCTTTGCATGATTTTGATGGAAGTGTGATCTGGCCGGCCAGAACCTTCAATCCACAGGTACACGATGTATGGGCAGTACCACAAAGAGAAATTGATAACAGTGCAGGCGTAATTAAACAAAACGCAGGATGGTAAATAAAATATGGATAAACTTTGCAGCACTGGTGATGTTACTGGCGCTGCAGAGCGCATCTGCGCAAATTAAAATGAACCCCAATCGCGGGCATAGCCATAACGATTACAAACAGGACATCCCTCTTCTAACAGCGTATTATGCCGGAATGGGCGCTATAGAAGCAGATGTTTTTTACCGCGACGGGGAGTTGTTCGTTGCTCATGAAAGCAGCGAAATCAGGTCCGGTAAAACCTTAAAGAAGCTATACATCGACCCGCTCGTGGCTTTTTTTAAGGAAAACGCAAACCATCCTTATCCCGATCCAAAACAAAAACTGCAACTGGTAATCGATATCAAAGCAGATTACCAGCATGTAATTGCAAAATTATTGACTGACCTTAAAGGTCTTGAGCCTGTTTTCGATCAACAGGTCAACCCATCAGCAATTAAAATTGTATTGAGCGGAGATGTTCCGCCTGCCGAAAAGTTTGCAGATTATCCATCAATCATCAGTTTTGATGGCCGGCCGGGAAATAACTATACCAGCGATCAACTGCAGCACATTGGTATGATCAGTGATGATATTTCGCATTACTCGGTATGGAATGGAAAAGGAACCCCAACGCCAACCGACCTGGAGAAGATAAAAGCCGTAATTGCCAAGGTGCATGCCCAGGGTAAACCTTTCCGCTTTTGGGCAACCAAAGATAGTCCGAACAGCTGGAAAGAACTGGAACACATGGGTGTTGATTGGATTGGCACCGATCATCCGGCATTGTTGAAAGATTTTTATCAGAACAGGGCCAAACTGGAGTACATAAATGATAAAGGTTATACACCTTACCAGCCAACCTATAAAAGCGATGCACTAAAAACAAAAGTTAAAAATGTTATCCTTTTAATTGGCGATGGCATGGGGCTGGCCCAGATACAGGCCGGCTTGAGCGCCAATTTTGGTCAATCCAATGTGATTCAGATCAGGCATATCGGTTTTTCACGTACAGAGGCTTCCAATTCAGATTTTACTGATTCTGCTGCTGGTGCAACGGCTATGGCCACAGGTCATAAAACCAATAACCGCTATATCAGTGTCGATTCTACCGGTAAATTACTGGCGGCTATTCCAGATGTTTTAGCAACCTATGGTATTAAAAGCGGAATCATCAGCAGTGGAGATATTACCGATGCAACGCCTGCAGCATTTTACGCCCATCAGGTTGAGCGTACCATGACCCACGAAATTGCAGCCGATTTTCTGAATGGTCATGTTGATGTTCTGGTAGGATCTAAACGTAAAAGTTTTACCGAAAATCCAGATCAAAAGCTAATGAACAAAATTTTGGCTAAAGGTTATGTTTTTCAGCAAAACTTAAAAAGCTTTGTTGCATCAAATGCGGATAAGCAAGTGGTACTTTTAGACGATTCTGCTACGCGAAAAATACTGGAAGGAAGGGGAGAGATGTTGAAGACTTCGTTCTTAAAAACAATTGAATTGCTTTCGAAAAATAAAAAAGGATTTTTCATGATGGCTGAAGGCGCACAGATTGATCATGGCGGGCATGCCAACGATCTGCCTTTTGCAGTAACCGAACAGCAGGATTTCGACCGTTTGGTTGGCGAAGCCTTAAAGTTTGCCGATCAGGATGGCGAAACATTAGTTGTGGTAACTGCCGATCATGAAACCGGTGGACTGTCGCTCCTGGATGCCTCTTATAGAAAAGGAACAGTCCGTGGTCATTTCAGTACAGATGATCATACCAATATTATGGTGCCTGTATTTGCCTATGGCCCAGGCTCAGATGCTTTTATGGGTGTGTACCCCAACAATCAGATTTTTCATAAAATCATCCAGGCTTATCGCTTAGCAAAATGATAGTGAATTAAAGGATCAAATAAATCCTGACAAAGACCTTGTTTTGCAGCAAGCTCGAAGATGCTGTCATCGTTTGTATTTGTTGAAGATTAAACTTTAATTCGGAGATACTCTCCTCAAGTAGTCGTCATTTTGGGCGAGGTGCAACGAAGTCGAGGAATCTATATAGATTTCTCCATTCCACTGCGCTTCAGTCGAGATGACGACGTTTTTTATTGAAGTTGTCATCCCGAGCCTGTCGAAGGACAAATATTAATTTGTTCTCGATTATAAAAGGTCTTCGACAAGCTCAGGCTGACAGTATTATAATTACATACATTTATTATTTAATTTTTCCCAACCCTGTTTTCTTCATCAGCTGTTCCGGTGTTTCTGCTGCGGGCCGTTTTAATTTTCATGTTCCCGAATTTGTAGGTGAAACTTAAATTTACCCTACGGCTTTCCCATTCGTTTTGCCAATAGGTTTTAATGTTATTGTATTCCAGATTGGCCCTGAATTTATTCGTATTAAAAATATCGTTTATTTTTAAAGCCAGTGTGGCGTTTTTGTTCCAGAATGATTTTTTAACACCAATATTTAACTGATAACTCTCCAAACTGCGGAACAGGCCCGAAACAGAAGGAGAATCGTAATAAGCATAGGTAGTTATGCTGTAGTTTTTAGGCAGGGTGAAGGTATTATCCATCATTACCGACCAGTTCCACGAGAAAGCATTATAACCATTGCCCTGCACAGCCGATTCGGTTCGGTTAAATCCGGCTGAAACTTCGGTATTGTTGTTCCACCATTTGGTAATGTCGAATGGGCTCCCGGTAGCCATATAAAAATTAGTGGTGCGGTTCAGGTTTTCTGACCTGGAGATACTTTCTTTTGTGCTATTGTTCTGGTAAACCACTTCCGATATCGATCCATCACTAACCGAATAACTCAATGTGAGTACCCTGAAGTTTTTAATCGAGTAATTAAATTCAAGACTATTGGCATAGGATGGTTGTAATAATGGATTTCCCTGAATGGCAGTATAGGGATCGGTATAAAAAGTAAAGGGATTTAAACTGCTGTATGAAGGCCTGTTGATGCTTTTGCGGTAAGCAGCGGTAACGAGATTGTTTGAATCGATTTTGAAGGAAACAAAAAGTGTTGGAAAAAGCTTCCAGTATTTTCTGTCTATCAACGTATTGGTTCCTGACGAACGGCCATCGCCCAGGGTCTGTTCTGCCCGTAAACCTGCTTTGATCTGTATATTTTTAAAGCTTTGATCAAAGGAAAGATAAGCGGCATTAATGTTTTCATTGTATAAAAAGGGGTTGGTTCTGCGCGGATCGTTAATCCAGCCGGCGGTTTTTAGCGAGTCGAAACGCACATCGCTCTGGGATTTTACCCAGCTGCTCTTCCAGCCGGTTTCCATTTTTAATGTTTTGGAAAAATTTAAGCTATAATCGGCCTTGATTGAATAGATAGAGACTTTACCCATGCCCTCATTGCGCAGGTCGATTGGATTGCCAATCAGCTGGTCATTTGCATCAAGGTAGTTGTTGGTAAAGGTTTCGTTTTTGCTGTTATCGTATTGAACATAATCCGCATCAAAACCCAGTTCGCCACCCAATGTATCGGTTTTAAAACGGTAGTTTAAGTTTAGCGCATGGTTTTTTTCGGTATTGCTTTGTGGATTGAACATTGATGTGCCGCCCATTTTTGCTCCTGTTGCGCTATAGTTTACCGAGTTACTGTTTACTTTGGTTTCTGCGGGTGCAGTAAAGCCTTTTACCATTATGCCTAAAGTATGTTTTTCATTCATAAAATAATCGGCGCCCGTTGAATAATTTAAACTCTTGGTTACCGGATGCCAGAAATTAAGCTGGTTATATTGTTCATCGCCAATGGTCCGGTTTAAAGTCAGCCTGTTGTATGAGTTATAGTGCCCGGCATTTAAGCGTACATAGGTGCTTACTTTACCGATGTTATAATTCAGGTTGGTGCCGGCGTAAACTTTTTCATAACGGCCATAACCACCGCCAAGATTCATGTTTCCGTTAAAACCCTGCATTTTGTTTCTTTTCAGTTTAATGTTGATGATCCCTGCAGTACCGGCGGCATCGAAAGAAGATGGCGGATTAGAAATCAGCTCAATTTTACTCAATACTGAGCCAGGCAAGGATTTAAGGTAAGTGGTTAATTCCATCCCCGTCATATAACTCATCTTGCCATCAATCATTACATTGATTCCTTTTTTGCCTTTCAGCACAATGTTATCGTCTTTATCCAGTTTTACCCCCGGAGACCTGCTGATGACCTCCAGTGCATTGTCGCCGGCGGTATTCATCTGTTCTACATTTACAATTACCCGGTCTGCTTTTTGATCAATTACCGGCATTTTCGATACAATGTTTACTTCTTTCAGGTTATTGGAACGGTCGGTTAATATAATTGAAGGAACTTTAACGGCCACATCTTTCACTTCAAAAGCTGAAGATTGGTTTTTCTGGTAGCCCATCATCAATGCTTTAATCAGGTAGCGGCCAGATTTAACATTGGTGAATTCGTAAATTCCCTGTTGATTGGTGGCCTGTAATGCAACTGAGGCCGAATCGGGTAAGTGAATTAATGCGACCGAAGCATAATCAAGTGCTTTATTGCTTTTATCGGTAATGGTTCCCGACACCTTAATGGTTTGAGTATAAGCAGATTTAAAGCTAAAAATAAGCAAAGCGAAAAGCGCAGATTTAAATAAAAGGTTCATCATCTTGTTTGTTTTATAATTGACGATTCAAAGATGTAGAGGTTGCATCAGCCTAAAAATTATATAATCCCAACCCCCTGAAATATTATCCCAATCCATTTTCGGATAATAAATGGTGTTGATCCTTAAAATGTACAGGTTGGGATAATTTTTTGAAGGTTTGGAATAAGAAAATAGGCAGTTAAAAAAGCTTTGTATAGTTTTAGGCCATGAAAACAATAAAAATCGTTTCTATCCATATTCTTTGCTGGGTACTTGTTCTAGGTTATTTTTATGGAGGCTATTTAATTGATGGCACAACTTTTACTAAGGCTGCTTTGAGTATCTCTATGAATTTTATACAATTGATAGAGTTCTACATTTGTTATGTATGGGTGTATCCGCGATTTTTGAAAAGAAATAAATTGCCTCAGTTAATTGCAGGCATTTTGTTTACGATAGCAGTTTTTATCTCACTTCGTTATTTAATAGAAGAGGTCCTTTATCTAAAATGGCTTGGTTTTCATAATTATAATGATGGCGTAACGGCTTGGGCTTATATATCGGATAACATTTATTGGAGTATTGCCTTTATTGTGGTGCCTGCTGCGGTTTATGGTATTGAGCAGAGCTTTAAATCGGAACAGGTTAACCGAAAACTTAAAGAAGAAGTGGTGAAAGCCGAGCTTTCATTTTTGAAATCTCAGATCAATCCACACTTTTTGTATAACACCTTAAATTATGTTTACTCTTTGGCTATTCCAGTTTCCGATCAACTGGCCAATGCGATTTTACGCTTGTCTGATTTGATGCGCTATACCCTAAACGATAGTCCTGATGGTAAAGTGAGTTTAGACAAGGAAGTAGAATACCTGGAGAGTTATGTGGCATTATTTAAGATGCGCTTTGAACCGAAATTTTATGTCGATTTTACAACCGAAGGCATTACCGGTCAAAAAATTGCTTCCCTGATATTGATTCCTTTTGTCGAAAATGCTTTTAAACATGGGGTGGTAAATGACGAGGCACAGCCTGTACGCATTAAACTTAAGGTGCAAAACAAACGTTTAAGTTTCGAGGTAAGTAATAAGATCAGTCATGCACAGAAAGATCATTCGAGTGGCGTAGGTATGGTAAATATCCACCGCAGGTTGGATTTGATTTATCCGGAAAAACATGAATTGTTGATTTCGAATAATGGCAATACCTATAAAAGCACGTTAATTTTAAATCTGTAATGGATAATTTGTATCATTGAAAACTATTCAAATGTTAATTCACGCTAATCGCCAACCCCTAAACGCCCATTATGATCCGTTGCCTTGCTGTTGATGATGAATCTTACGCCTCAGATATTATTGCTGCTTTTATCAATAAAACGCCCTTTTTAGAATTGGTTGGCACCACTACCAATGCTTTTGAAGCACTTAACCTGGTGCAGGAGGGTAAAGTTGATCTTGTTTTTTTAGATATACAGATGCCAGAGCTAACCGGGATTCAGTTTTTGAAAATCTGTGGTGGTAAATGCAAGGTAATCCTAACTACCGCTTATCCCGAATACGCCCTGGAAGGTTTCGATCTTGATGTGGTAGATTATCTGCTTAAACCCATCTCATACGAGCGTTTTTACAAGGCAGCCACTAAAGCGCAGCAGATTTTAATGCCTGTAGCACCCGTTCAACAAGAAATTGTAATGCAGCAGGTAACGCAGGGAAATGATTTTATTTTCATCAAAGGCGATACCAAGAACAAGTTTATCAAGGTTAATTATGTAGATATTTTATATATAGAGGGACTGAAAAACTATGTTTCGGTTTATACGGCTTCGCAAAGGGTTGTTACTTACCAGGCACTGCGCGAATTGGAAACCGAATTGCCTCAGCCACCTTTTTACCGCATCCATAAATCGTATATCATCTCGATCGAAAAAATTAAAATGATTGATGGGAATACCGTTTACATTAACGATCAGGCAATTCCAATTGGCGAAACCTATAAAGAAGAGTTTTTTAAAGTGGTGAGGGAAGGGAAGAAGAACGGTTAATGGTTGAAGAGTGATTGCTAAATTGTTTAATTGTTGGGATTCATCTTTATTTGATCATTTTCTAATTGTGCTTAATTCCTTAATGGTGAAAATCTTTGCGTATTTTCTTTAACCATTAAGCAGTTAAGAGTATTAAGGCGGGGTTGATTAATTTGTTAATGGTTTGATTGTTAAATCATTTTCTAAATGTTCTTAATTCCTTAATGGTGAAAATCTTACTGCATATTTTCTTTAACCATTAAGCAGTTAAGAGTATTAAGGCGGGTTTGATTAATTTGTTAATGGTTTGATTGTTAAATCATTTTCTAATTGTGCTTAATTCCTTAATGGTGAAAATCTTACTGCATATTTCTTTAGCCATTAAGCAGTTAAGAGTATTAAGGTGGGGTTGATTAATTTGTTAATGGATTGATTGTTAAATTCTTGGTGTTTCTCATCGGTTAACCATATCGACTGGTTTTTAACAATTCAACAATAAAGCAATTCAACAATTTATACAGTTAACCGATTAACCTTACAGTGTGCATAAATTCTCCGAATTATTTATCCCGTTTTTTTTAAGTTTGCTGCATAAAGATTAAACCAACATCATCATGCAAGAAACGAATTCGCTAAACCAGGTTGCAGAATTTCACACCACCTTTAAACACCCTATTTTAGAAAGTCCGGTTATTCCTTCAAAACAGAGGGCCAATTTGCGTATTTCGCTTTTAGCTGAAGAACTGAAAGAATTACAGGAAGCCGTAGAAAATGATGATCTGGTAGAAGTAGCCGATGCACTTTGCGATTTGCAGTATGTTTTGGCCGGTGCCATTCACGAGTTTGGCTTAGGCGGAAAATTTAAGACTTTATTTGATGAAGTTCACCGCTCTAACATGAGCAAAGCCTGCAAAACCATAGAAGAAGCAGAACAAACCATCCAGTTTTACTTAGCTAAAGACCAGACCGAATCTTATTACAAAGAAATCGACGGACTGTTTTTGGTGTTCCGGAAATCTGACGACAAGACTTTAAAGTCGATCAACTATTCGCCAGCTGATTTAAAATCACATTTGGTTTAACTCCTAAATAAGCTCGAATTGAAAAGGCTAAAACAGATTGTAAGCGAGCTTAAATTAACACAGGCAGCACCTGATGCAGCTTTAATGCGTGAGTTTATTTTTTACTCACCCAAAATGCCATTACGCCTGCATCAGGAACAGTTGATAGCAGCATCAAAACAATTTAGTCTTGAGGTTTTTGATACCTATTTTACCCATGCCGAAGTAACCATTAACTGCTTTAGCTGGGGAAACGGAAAACGTAAAGTATTACTTACGCACGGCTGGGCCTCAAAAGCTTTAGACTTTTATGAGTTGATTACTGAACTCCTGAAAGTAGATGACCTGGAAATTATAGCTTTTGATGCACCCGGTAACGGAAGTTCAATCTCTGAATTCTCCAACCTGATGTTATATGCCGATTCGGTAAAATCCATTGCCTTAAATTATGCGCAGCCCGACGTGCTGATTGGGCACTCCCTTGGCGGTATGGCTAATGTAATTGCTTTGCAGGAACTCGGCTATAGTCCAGATCTGCTCATTAGCATCGCACCGTTAATCAGGCTGAAAGAAAACTTCGAGCAGAGTCTCGATTCGGTCAACATCAGCCCAAAGGATCAGGATATCTTTTTTAGCAACTTTGTCAAAGAGTTCCCTGTTGCTGCAAGCCACTTTAACCTGACTGAATTATATCAGTTAAACGCCGAAATTGATCATTTCCTGGCGTTCGATCCGGCTGATCACATTTCTCCCTATGCATTTCTAAAAGAATTCATGGATAAATATCCTGCAATCCAGGCAAAATCTTTCGAAGATGTGGGGCATTATAAAATCCTCAGATCGGCTGAGGTAATTGAAGATATTGTGGATAGAATTTCTGCACTTCCAATGTTATAAATCGTGCCGGGCGGTAACATTTTACGCCATAAATGACAGCCTGTCCCGACTTTTCTTATCGTGTAGACACATCTCTGTTAATTTACATTTGTTTTTAGTTCCTTTGTCTAAGGCGATCGTCATGCTGAACTTGTTTCAGCATCGCAATCGGGTTTATTTAATCCAGGCTGGTACAGGGAACAGGCTTTTGTTAACTAAACCCGACAGTAGCGGGCATCCCGATTATTTTCAATCGGGATAAAGCGAATGGCGGGACTACAGCACCTGTGAAATGCTGCCCTTTCTTTTCCTAAAAAAAAGACTGATACTGGATAACCTGAACTAGATAATTAGAACTTTAAGAGCTTAATAAGTGTCAGATGGTAACATCTAAAACTACGGAAAAGAACGGATATCTGTTTTTATACCTGATAACTTCTAATCTCCGTCTCCCGACTTACCAATTCCATCTTCCATTATACATCTTACATCTTCCATCGCTCATATTATTTCTCATCCATAACAGTGCATAACAGTTAAAATTACTGTATATTCTATTTTAGAGCAACCAAATATTATTAATAGAGCATGCAAGCAATTTTAGGCGTAATTTTTCATTTCTTCGGCGGGTTTGCCTCCGGAAGTTTTTATATCCCTTACAAAAAAGTTAAAGGCTGGGCCTGGGAAAGTTACTGGATTGTTGGGGGAATCTTCTCCTGGTTAATCGTTCCACCACTTGCTGCTTTTTTAACCATCCCGAATTTTACGGCAATTATCACCAGTACAAACGGTAGTATTTTATGGCTAACCTATTTTTTTGGTGTGCTTTGGGGTATCGGCGGCTTAACCTATGGATTGGGCGTTCGTTATCTGGGCGTATCGTTAGGGAGTAGTATCATTTTAGGGCTTTGCATGGTTCTGGGTTCCATCCTGCCATCTATCTACTTCGATTTTTTCCCTCAGGCAGGTAAAGATACTTTTACCATGTTTCTACATACCGATTGGGGTCGCATGGTATTGCTGGGGCTTTTAGTCTGCGTTGTGGGTATTATCATCTGCGGTAAGGCAGGTATGATGAAAGAGAAGGAAATGAAAACCGGTATTACCGATCCGCACGGCATGGAGGTAAAAACAGAATATAAGTTTGGACTCGGTTTATTTGTGGGTATTGTATCGGGTGTTTTAAGTGCCTGTTTCAATTTCGGCATCGAAGCCGGGAAACCAATGGCCGATGCAGCTAACGCGATCTGGAAAGCAGCAAATCCTGCTGAACCGGGTAATTTCTTGTTCCAGAACAACGTTACTTATGTAATTGTGCTTTGGGGAGGTTTAACCACCAACTTTATCTGGTGTATGGTATTAAATGCGCGAAACAAAACATTTGGTGATTATACAAACGCGGCAAAACCGCTATTAAAAAACTATATTTTTTCTGCACTGGCAGGTACCACCTGGTTTTTACAGTTCTTTTTCTACGGTATGGGCGAAAGTAAAATGGGTAATGGCGCCAGTTCGTGGATTCTGCATATGGCCTTTATCATCCTCATTGCCAACGTATGGGGACTGGTATTAAAAGAGTGGAAAGGGGTATCCAGAAAAACTTTGATTACTGTGTTGGCGGGTATTTTAACCATCATCATTTCGGTACTCATTGTGGGTTATGGTAATAGAATAAAAGGATAATAATAAAAATTTAAATAGAATATAAGAATGTCAATCGATACGAAAAGTTATAAGCACGTAAGCTATCTGTGGGATGAAGAGGAAGCCGCAAAACTGGCTGGAGATGAAGTTGCCCTTTTGATTTATCGCTCTAATTTATTGGGTGCAGATTTACGCTTAACCAATTATGGAGGTGGAAATACCTCGTGTAAAGTATTGGAAAAGGATCCGCTTACCGGTTTAGAAACCGAAGTCATGTGGGTAAAAGGCTCAGGTGGCGATTTAGGCACTTTAAAGAAAAGCGGCCTTGCAGCATTATATGTTGATCGTTTACGTAGTTTGAAAAATATTTACCGTGGGGTAGAACATGAGGATGAAATGGTTGAATTGTTTAACCACTGCATTTTCGATTTGAGCTCTAAGGCACCATCAATCGATACGCCTTTGCATGGTTTTTTACCGTTTGCGCATATTGATCACTTGCATCCGGATGCAGCCATTGCCATCGCTGCGGCTAAAGACGGTAAAAAAATTACGGAAGAATTATTTGGCGGCACAATTGGCTGGGTAGAATGGAAAAAACCAGGTTTCGAGCTGGGCTTGCAGTTAAAGCAATGTTTGGATGAAAATCCAGGCATCCGCGGTATTATGTTAGGCTCACACGGTTTGTTTACCTGGGGAGATACGGCCTACGAAAGTTACCTGAATACCTTAGAAGTAATCGAAATCTGTTCGGATTACCTCAACCAGAATTATGGTAAAAAAGGTCCTGTTTTTGGTGGACAAAAAATTGAAAGTGCTGCTGCAGATCAACGTAAAAAACAAGCGGCTGCTTTAGCACCTGTTTTGCGTGGTTTATGCTCTTCTAAACAACACATGATCGGTCATTTTACTGATGATGCGCGTGTGCTGGAATTCATCAATTCTAATGATTTGGATCGCCTGGCCCCAATGGGAACCAGTTGTCCCGATCACTTTTTAAGAACTAAAATCAGTCCGCTGGTTTTAACTTTAACCAGCGATGCCGACTTATCGGATGTTAAAGCGCTAAAAGAAACATTGGAGCCTGCTTTTGAAGCGTACAGGGCAATGTATACCGCTTATTATGAAGCCTGTAAACATCCAAACAGTCCGGCCATTCGCGATACCAACCCGGTTGTTATTCTGTATCCCGGAATAGGAATGTTTACTTTCTCTAAAGATAAACAAACCGCCAGGGTTGCGGCAGAATTCTATATCAATGCCATTAATGTGATGAAAGGTGCTGAGGCGGTTTCAGCATATACTTCATTGCCACATCAGGAAGCTTTTAATATCGAATATTGGTTGTTGGAAGAAGCAAAATTACAGCGTATGCCTAAGCCAAAACCTTTAACCGGTAAAATTGCGTTGATTACGGGTAGTGCCGGTGGAATTGGTAAAGCGATTGCTAAAAAGTTTGTTGCTGAGGGCGGTGTGGTCATCTTAAACGATATGAATGCCGAGCGTTTAGAAGAAGCAGCTAAAGAATTCGCAGGTCTGTTCGGTAAGGATTCTTACAGCACGGCAGTTTTAAATGTAACCAGCGAAGAAGATATTAAACAAGCTTTCGATTCGGCTGCTTTGGCTTTTGGCGGGGTAGATATTATTGTAAACAATGCCGGCCTATCGATTTCTAAAACCATTGCCGATCATACTGAAAAGGATTGGGATTTGTTATATGATGTTTTGGTAAAAGGCCAGTTCTTTATTACCCAGGCTGCAACAAATACGATGCAAAAGCAGGATATTGGAGGCGATATCATTAATATTGTAAGTAAGAACGCCTTGGTAAGCGGACCAAATAATGCTGGTTATGGCAGTGCAAAAGCAGCTCAGTTACATTTAAGCAGGTTAAACGCAGCCGAATTGGGTGCCGATAACATCCGCGTAAATGTGGTTAACCCGGACGCGGTGATCAGCGATAGCAATATCTGGGCTGGCGGTTGGGCCGAAGGCCGTGCAAAAGCCTATGGTATTACCGTTGCAGAGCTACCGGCTTATTATGCAAAACGTACTTTGTTAAATCAGATTATACTACCGGATGATATTGCCAATGCCTGTTTCGCCTTTGTTGGTGGCTTGCTGCACAAATCAACCGGAAATGTCTTAAATGTTGATGGCGGTGTAGCCATGGCATTTGTAAGATAATATAAATCCGTGGCTGGTGCCCGCACAGACCGATATGACGATTGGTGCGCTGTGAAGACACAGACCACGGAGATTAAAAATAGTTTTAGTGCGTTATTCCCTAGGCTTGTGTCCCCACAGGCTGGGAATAACTTTTAAAAAAATAATCATTCTCTTTGTGAAGAGGATGGAAGTGGATGGCGATTGTGTCGCCAAAATGATTAACCTAAGAAAAACCAAATATTCTCATGAATATCGAGCAGAACCAAATAGAAAAGCATAACGACTCCCTTTTAACCTCGCATCAGCGCAAACTTTCTTTCTTAAAGGAAGATTGGGCACACGTTGATCTGGAAAGCGTAATCCAGAAACTGGTCGATTTTCAGATTGCCATTCCAAGCTGGGCATTGGGTACCGGCGGAACACGTTTTGGCCGTTTTGCCATTACCGGCGGCGAACCGCGTACCATTGAAGAAAAAATTGAAGATGTAGGTTTACTTCATGCCCTTAATGGTGCAAGTGGTGCCATTTCGCTTCACATTCCCTGGGATATCCCTCAAAATGCAGAAGCTTTAAAAACGCTGGCCGCTGGCTATGGTTTAAAGTTCGATGCCATGAACTCAAATACTTTTCAGGATCAGAAAGGTGCTGCACACAGTTATAAATTTGGTTCTTTGCAGAATGTAAATAAAGATATCCGCAAGCAAGCGATTGAACATAATATCGAAGTAATTAAACATGGTATTGCATTGGGATCTGATGCCTTAACCGTTTGGCTTGCCGATGGTTCTTGTTTCCCTGGTCAGCTTAATTTCCGTAAAGCCTTCGAAAATACTTTAGAAAGCCTTCAGGAGATTTATTCAGCCCTGCCGGAAGATTGGAAAATGTTTGTCGAATACAAAGCCTTCGAACCTAACTTTTATTCAACTACGGTTGGCGATTGGGGACAATCATTGTTGTACGCAAGTAAACTGGGTAAAAAAGCCTATACTTTGGTCGATTTGGGGCACCATCTGCCTAATGCAAATATCGAGCAGATTGTGGCTTTATTGTTAATGGAAGGAAAATTGGGTGGTTTCCACTTCAACGATTCTAAATACGGAGATGATGATTTAACCGCCGGAAGCATTAAACCTTACCAATTGTTTTTGATTTTTAATGAACTGGTAGAAGGTATGGATGCAAAAGGAATGAACCATGCAAAAGATTTAGGCTGGATGATCGATGCTTCGCACAATGTGAAAGATCCGCTAGAGGATTTATTACAATCGGTAGAAGCGATTATGATCGCCTATGCACAGGCATTACTGGTGGATAGAAAAGCATTAAACGAAGCACAAAATAACAACGATGTAGCCAAAGCGCAGGAAATTTTACAACATACTTTCCGTAGCGATTTAAGGGCTTTAGTCGCCGAAGCCAGGTTAAGAGCTGGAGCAGCCTTATCACCAATCGCCTTATACCGTGGTTTAGAAGTTAGAAATCAATTAGTTAATCACCGCGGAAATACTGTTGCCACAGGTTTGTAAATAGAGAAATAGAAATGCCAAAACCTGTTATTGCCATATTTGATGTTGGGAAAACGAATAAAAAACTGTTTCTGATTGACGAAAACTACAGTATCGTTTACGAGCGGTCTGCACGTTTTGTTGAAACAGTTGATGAAGATGGCGAACCATGCGAAAATCTCGAAAGCCTGCGTTCATCAGTTTACGATTCCCTGCATCAGGTTTTGCAGTTGAAAGAGTTCGATGTCAGGGCCATTAATTTCTCTACTTATGGGGCCAGTTTTGTTTATCTGGATGAAAATGGCAATCCGCTTACACCGCTTTATAATTATTTAAAAGAATATCCTGAGGCGCTTAAAAAAGCCTTTTATGCAGAATATGGCGGTGAGGAGAAGATTTCGTTAGAAACCGCCTCACCAATTTTGGGTAGTTTAAATTCGGGTATGCAATTGTATCGCCTGAAGAACGAAAAGCCAGAAATATTTAAAAAAGTGAAGTGGGCTTTACACCTCCCTCAATATTTAAGTTATCTGATCACGGGTAAGGCAGTTGCCGATATTACCAGTATCGGGTGCCATACCCAGCTTTGGGATTTCAACAAAAGTGAATACCACAACTGGGTTAAAACCGAAAAAATCGATGAGAAATTTGGCACATTTACCCCTGCCGATTCCAGCCTGAAAACTAATTTCGAAGGCAGTAGTGTAAAAGTTGGTGTTGGCCTGCACGATAGTTCAGCCGCATTGATTCCCTATCTGGCCAATTTTAATACGCCATTTGTACTCATCTCAACCGGAACCTGGTGCATTAGTTTAAATCCTTTTAACCAGGAACCTTTAACGGCCGAAGAACTTAAACAAGATTGCCTGTGTTACATGCATTTTAAGGGCAAAGCGGTTAAAGCTTCACGTATTTTTGCAGGTTACGAACACGAGGTGCAGCTAAAACGCATTGCCGAACATTTCGATCGTGCGGCCTATCTGTTTAAACATTTGAAGTTTAACCCTTCAATGATTTTGAAACTGGCGAATAAAATTCCTGAAAACCGACAAGAACAACAGGGTTTTTCAGCAAGTTCTGCCTTTCCGGAGCGTGATTTAAATCTCTTTCAAACAGCAGAGGAAGCCTATCATCAATTGATTTTTGATTTGATCAAACAGCAGATTTATTCGTTAAAGCTGATCCTGAACACTGGCGTGAAAAGGATTTTTGTAGATGGCGGTTTTGGCAAAAATGCAATTTACATGCACTTGTTGGCTACCTCTATTCCAGATATTGAAGTTTACGCCTCTTCGGTTTCGCAGGCTACGGCCATAGGCACAGCTTTGGCCATAAATGATGCCTGGAATGAAAACCCTGCACCAACGGATATGATCCAGTTAAAATACTATTCTGCCATACAACGTACAATAGAACTTTAGGAATTTCCGTATATTAGAATTTCCTATATCAATACAACCATTTTGAAACCAGAAGATTTAATCCCCTATCTCAACGTCGATGAGTATTCGTCGACGCCGAAATACAAGCAGTTAACCAACGCCATTTTGGCTGCAATTGAAAGTGGTAAGCTTCTGAAAAATAGCTTGTTGCCTTCGATAAACGAGCTGAGTTTCAGTCTGGAAATGTCGAGGGATACTGCCGAAAAAGGTTACCGCAACCTCCGGAAACTCGGGGTGGTTGATTCTGTACCGGGCAAGGGTTATTTTATTATTAATACCGATTTCTCGCGCAAACTCAAGGTTTGCCTGCTTTTTAATAAGCTCAGTACACACAAAAAGATCATTTACGATTCCTTCACCAAAACCTTAGGAGAGCGTGCCGCAATCGATTTTTATATTTACAATAACGACTTTGCGCTGTTTAAAAAAATGATCGTGGCCAAACGTGATGATTATTCGCACTTTGTGATTATCCCACATTTTTTGGAAGGGGGCGAAAATGCGCACGAAATTATCAATACCATCCCTAAAGAAAAACTGGTGATCCTTGATAAATTGCTGCCGGGGGTAACAGGTGATTATGCTGCGGCTTACGAAAACTTTGCGCAGGATATTTACGCCGCTTTAGAACAGGCTTTAGACCGACTTTCGCATTACCGCACGCTGAAAATTATCTTTCCAAAAAACAGTTATTTTCCGCACGAAATACTCACTGGTTTTTACCGGTTCTGCCAGCAATATGCTTTCGACCATAAAGTAATCCACAATATCAAAGATGAAGAAATTAATCCGGGTGAGGTGTACATTAACCTGATGGAAGATGACCTGGTAACACTCATTGAACGATTGATTGCCCAAAAACTTAAAATCGGGAAAGATGTTGGCGTAATTTCTTATAACGAAACGCCTTTAAAAAGGATTATTTTAGATGGGATTACAACAATCTCGACTGATTTTAGCGAATTAGGTGCCCAGGCGGCAGAGTTTATTCTCAATGGAAAAACCGAGAAGGTAGCAGTGCCTTTTTATTTGAATTTGCGTAAATCACTTTAGTACGCTGTTAGTTCGTCATCTCGACTGAAGCGTGGCGAAATGGAGAGATCTATCGAGACAGATTTCTCGGCTGCGTTGCACTCCGCTCGAAATGACGATTCTCTTGATTAATTGTGCATAAAAACCTAAAAAGGAGTTTTAGCCAAAACTTATTAATGATTACTTTTATCACTTAGCTATTTTCTTTTAAATGAGTGAACAGGTAACCGCACATCAGGTATCAGAGCATAATCCTTACGATTATATTTTAAAGGATTTTAACCTGAAAAATCTTAGCCAGATTGTTATCCTTAAACATTTAAGCGGACTCATTCATACTGATGTTAAAGGCTTTTATCAGCTTTTTCCAGAGCAGATTGAAATCGATTTTGCGGCCTTTAGCGATGAAGCTTCTGGCTTACCTTTTCCGATTGTTCAGGTACAGCAAAACGATAATTCAGTAAAGCTTTCTTGCCGTTGTACCACACCGAAACATAAACTCTGCGAACACCAGGCAAGGGTTTTGTATAATATCCTTCAGCGTCAGGATCTGCTCATATTTTTCGATAGTAACCTGCGGAAGCAAAAGCTTAGTAAAATTGCAATCGATTACGGATTGGAAAAAGAAGCGAATCTTGATTTGCTGTTTAATCTCCGCTACGAAAACGGCCAGTTAGATATCCGCCCTAAAATGGATGCCCTCCAGCCATTCCATAAAGAAGCTCAACAAAATTTACAGGAACTTTTATTGCCGGCAACTAAAGGTAATACAAAAGTACAGGCCAAAAACGATCGGGGTAAAATGATCCTGGTTTTTGGACAACACCGTTATTACAACAATTTAACGGTAGAATTATTTGAGGCCGAAACGACTAAAAGCGGCAAAGTTAAAAACCCGGTAAAAGGCATTAATCCTGCAGATCTGCTTTTTAAAACCAACGATAATGATCTGCTCAAGTTTTATAGCGGTATCACCACTTTTCAACAGAATTACAATAACGATCAAAGCGAAGCGGAGATAGAGGCCTTGAAGGCGATCGTTAAAAATCCGCTACAGATTCCTTTTTACCTGCAGGACAGTAAACAGTCTGCCGCTATTCAGGCCTCAACCATTACAGCCGTTGATGTGCACTTGCTGGAAGTAGACCTGCGTCTTTCTGTAAACCAACGCGATGATTATTATGAGATTACAGGTCGGTTGATCATCGAAGGGAAATCATACGAACTGGATAACCTGGTGTTGGTACACCAGTATTTTGTTAAACTTAAAGATCAGCTGTATTTAATTGGCAGACTCGATTTTCTACGCGTAATCGGGTTTTTCAAAAAACAGAGCAACCGGTTAATCCTGCACAAAACAAAATACCCCGAATTTCAAAAAGTTATTTTGGTGCCGCTAGAAGGCAGTATCCATGTCGATTATTCTTACTTAAAGCCTGCTACCAAAAGCCAGATTGAAGAAAAAGGTTTCGATCTCGAAAATGAGCAATTGATTTATCTGTCAGAATCTGAAGATTATATTCTCCTTACACCGGTAATGCGCTATGGGAATTTAGAAATACCTGTGCTGTCTAAAAAGCAAATCCAGGCGCAGGATAAACTGGGTAATCTCTTTACCTTACACCGCGACGAAAATGCCGAGCTGCAGTTTATCGGAAATGTGCTGAAACAGCATCCTTTTTTCTACGATCAGGAAACCAACGATTCTTTTTACCTGCATCGTAAACGCTTTCTGGAAGAAGCCTGGTTCCTCGAAGCTTTTGAAGCATGGCGGAATAAAGGCATACATATTTTAGGTTTCAACCAGCTCAAAAACAATAAATTAAGTGAATTTCAGGCTAAAATTAATATCGAGGTTTTAAGTGGAACAGATTGGTTCGAAACCAAAGTAAAAGTGAAGTTTGGCAAGCAGCAGGTTGCGCTAAAACATTTACATAAATCGATCAGGAACAAAAGTAAGTTTGTGACACTTGATGACGGAACACAGGGCATACTGCCACACGAATGGATCGAAAAATTTGCTGCTTATTTTAATGCGGGAGAAGTTACCGAAGAGGCCATTCTTACGCCAAAAATTAAATTTGCTTCCATCAATGAACTTTATGAAGATGCATTATTGGATGGGGATGTAAAAAACGAGTTGAAACTATATAAGCAGAAATTCGAAGGTACAGACTCAATCCAGGAGGTTGAAGTACCAAAAGGTTTAACCGCCACTTTACGCCATTACCAAAAGGATGGTTTAAACTGGCTCAACTTTTTGGATGATTTTAATTTCGGTTCCTGCCTGGCAGATGATATGGGATTGGGTAAAACCATTCAGGTTTTGGCTTTCATTTTATCACAGCGCGAAAAAGTAAAATACAATACCAATCTGGTGGTGGTTCCGGCTTCATTAATCTTTAACTGGAAGGCCGAAGTAGATAAATTTGCACCTTCCATAAAGGTAAAAACCATTTATGCCGGCGAAAGGACCAAAACGACTGACACTTTCGATGATTACGAAATCATTTTAACCTCTTACGGAACACTGCTTTCTGATATCCGTTTTTTGAAAGATTATCGCTTTAACTATATCTTTTTGGATGAATCGCAGTTGATCAAAAACCCGGATTCGCAACGTTATAAAGCGGTAAGGATGCTGCAATCGAGAAATAAAGTAACCATGACGGGAACGCCTATTGAGAACAATACTTTTGATTTATACGGGCAGTTGTCGTTCGCTTGTCCGGGCTTATTTGGCAGTAAACAGCAGTTTGCCGATTTATATTCAACCCCGATTGATCAGTTTAAGGATAGTAGAAGGGCAGAAGAGCTTCAGCAAAAAATCAGGCCGTTTATTCTCCGCAGAACGAAAGAACAGGTGGCGAAAGAACTTCCCGATAAAACAGAAATTGTACTGTATTGCGAAATGGGAACGGAGCAGCGCGAAGTGTACGAGGCCAATAAAAAGGAAATCCAGGATTTTATTCTGGGTAAACAGGAAGATGAGCTACCTAAAAGCTCGATGCATGTGCTGAAAAGCATTACCACCTTACGGCAAATCTGTAATTCGGCCGCATTATTGGCCGATGGAAAATCATATTTACAGGCTTCCTCAAAAATTGATGTGCTGATGGAGCAGATTGAAAGTAAGGCTGGCAACCATAAAATCCTCGTTTTTTCTCAGTTTGTAACCATGCTCGATCTGATTAAAAAACAATTGGAAAGCCGAGGCATTAAATACGAATACCTTACCGGGCAAACCCGTAAAAGGGCAGAAGTGGTTAGCTCTTTTCAACAAAATGCTGATATTCCTGTTTTTCTGATCAGTTTAAAGGCCGGTGGAACCGGATTGAACCTTACCGAAGCCGATTATGTTTACCTGGTCGACCCATGGTGGAACCCCGCGGTAGAAAACCAGGCCATAGATCGGGCATATCGTATTGGTCAGCATAAAAATGTGATGGCTGTACGTTTAATCTGCCCTGATACGATCGAGGAGAAAATTATGAAGCTTCAGGCCACCAAAAAGGATTTGGTTAAGGATCTGATCCAAACGGATGGAAGTTTATTCAAAAATTTAACCAAAAAAGAGTTGTTGGGGTTGTTGAGTTAAATTTATCCATATTGTCATCCTGAGCCTGTCGAAGGATATTCGGCTTAATTAAAATGGTGTTATAGACCCTGAAATAAATTACCTTCGGTGAGCTCGCTAAGGCTCGGTTCAGGGTGACGAATTGGGTTTAGATTTCTAAATCCTCACCTCAAACTCATACCCCAAAAATTCAGGTACATGCAAACTCTCTACAATTTTCCAATCTTTCTTTTCCGCGATAAATTCAGGTGTTGCAAGCCCTGTGCTTTTAGCCGCGTTGACATAAAATTCCATTTTTGCAGGATGGTTTGGCGAGCAGGCATTGTAGGTTCGGCCGAATGCCTGTTTTTCTAAAAGTTTAACTGCAATTCCAACGGCATCTGTCTGGTGAATTAAGTTTACTGGTGCTAAACCATTCGGAACATTACTTTTTCCTGCAAAGAATCTCCCCGGATTGCGGTCAGGACCAATCAAACCTGCAAAGCGGATCACGGTGCTCTTTTCAGGAAACAGCTCCTTAAATAAAATTTCTGCGGCTAAAACGACTCTTCCTGAATCAGTATCGGGATGGGTTTCGCTGGTTTCATTTACGATCTTATTTTTATCAGCATAAACACTCGTCGAACTGATCAACACCACCTGTTTCGATTTATCTTTCACTGCAGCCAAAATTGAATGGATCTTTTTGGGATAATCATGGAGTTCAGTTGAATTTCGCTTTGGTGGAATGCAGATAAATAAGGTGTCCGCCTCAAAAAAAACTGGATCAGCTACAATCGTTTCAGTCGTAAAGTTGACTAAAAACGGCTGGATATTTTCGGCCTGCAGTATCACTAACTTCTCCTGGCTTGTGGTAGAACCGTTAACGGTGTAATTTAACCCGATCAGTTTTTTGGCTAAAGCCAACCCGAACCAACCACAGCCTAGAATAGATATGGTTTTATGCGTTGTATTATCTGAAATCATTTGCCCTAAAGATAAATAGTTGGCTTTATAATTTACGCCGATTATTGTCAATTCTGCTTTTTATACATGGTTTTCGATAGCTTTAAAATACCATCATAATACGCTGTGGGTTTGAAGTTAAATGCTTTTTCAAATTTTGTAGAATCGAAATGGTAATCATGATCGTACTGGTAATACATTTCTACCGTGCCGGCAACTACCTTTTTAAATAGACCTACCAGGCGTAGCATCAGTTTATTAATGATCATGTATTGAGGCTTGGTTTCATAAATCTTTGCCGCCATTTCTATAAAAACTTTCCCTTTTAAAGGAGCCGCAGTAGGTAAGTGCCATATCTGGTTGCCAGAATCGGGTGTTTGTCCTAATAGATATAAAGCTTTCCCCGCATCTTCAACGTAAGTAAAACTGTGTAGTGTATTTGGGTCTCCTATCCATTGAGCTTTATTGTTTTTGGCAAACTTATCGAGTACCATCATATCAAAAAAGCTGTTCATCGACTCTGCTCCGTAAAAATCTGCTGCGCGGGCAATGGTTACATTTATTTTACCCGCTTTACTTTCATTCATTAATTGTTCGGCTATTTTTGCTCTTACTTTTCCCTTTAAACTACATGGCTGGTAAGGCGTATTTTCTGTCATTGGGCCATTTACCAGCCCATACATGTAAACATTATCGAAAAATATTAGCCTTGCGCCGGTACGTTTAGTTAAGTTAATTACATTTTGAATAATAACCGGCCACTGTTGTTGCCATATTTCGGCATCGTAAGTCAAACCGGCGCAAAGGTATATAACTTTCGAACCTTCGGCCGCTGCGAAAAGTTCAGCTTCATTTAATAAATCGGCCTTAACCCAGCTTGCATTTGGGTTGCTTGTAGAAATTGGTTTTCGGCTAACCAATCTAATGGTTTCGTTCGTATTGCTTAATTCTCTGGTCAGTGCGTTTGCTGTTGGTCCGCCGGCGCCAAGTATAGTATGCATATCTTTGTTTTTTGATTAGTTCAAAGTTATGCGCCATGGAACCGTGAAAACGTTAACAAAAGATAAGGTTTGAATTTAATCCTTTAAAATGAGTGTGCGTTTACGGATACGCGAGAGCGAGACAGGGGTGATGCCTAAAAAATTGGCGATAAAGTGCTGTGGAACACGCTGGAAAATATCTTTTGCCGTTTTTTCAAGTGTGGTATATCGCTCTTCAGGGCTTTGGGTAACAAAGGCGGTAACGCGGTCTTCATAACAGCAGATGTAATATTCTGCAACCAGACGGCCAAACCTTTCCATTTTAAGTGCCAACATGGGATGGTTCAACATTTTCTGAAGATCGGCGTAAGCAATAAGAACGAGTTCAGTTTCTTCTAAGGCCTGAATAAAATTTGTACTGGGTATTCTTTTTACAAAGCTTTTATAGGCACTTACCAGCTCGTTTTCAAAACAAAAATAACCCGTAATTTCTTGTCCGTCTTTAACATGATAATGCCTAACCGCACCCTGGATAATAAAGCCAATATAATCGCATACTTTTCCTTCCACTACAAAATGATCCTTCTTCTTTAAGGTAGAAAAACTCAGGTACTGACTTAAGATTTCCCATTCACTTTCTTCGAAGGTTACAAATTGAGCTAAACCGGTTCTAAAAGCATTGATTTTAAATTGTTTATCCATACCAATAATTAAATCCGGCTTAAAGATACAGATTAATCAAGAATGGTGTTATCCTTTGCCCAGATTATAGCAAGCCCTGCAACGTGGCTCATAACTTTCCTTTTCGCCCAGTAAAACGGTGGCTTCATCGGCAACGGTCCGGTAACTGTAAAGGGCAGGGTTTCCACAGCAAACACAAACCGCATTTACTTTGGTAACATGTTCGGCAATGGCCATTAATGCAGGCATAGGGCCAAAGGGTTTGCCCGTGAAATCCATATCCAGGCCTGCAACAATCACACGTATACCTTTAAGGGCCAGTTTATTGCAAACATCAGGAAGTTCATCGTCAAAAAACTGCGCTTCATCTATGCCCACCACCTGCGTATTGGTGCCGAGTAATAAAATGGCCGAAGCACTATCCACAGGGGTAGAGTTTATCGAGTTTAAATCGTGCGATACCACAGCAGTTTCGTGGTAACGGGTATCGGTACGCGGTTTAAAAATTTCGACATTCAGTTTAGCAATCTGGGCTCTTTTTAACCTGCGGATCAGTTCTTCCGTTTTACCCGAAAACATAGAGCCACATACCACTTCTATACTTCCCGAAAATTCGCCCCTTCTTCTAAAATTTTGTTCGCTAAATAACATGCCTGTTTTTTTATTCCCCTATGTCCGTGCTATAATTTTTAAACCGAACAAATATGAGAATTATGTGTTATTTTTGAACACATAGTTACCAACATAAATCGACTAAAAATTCGTTTTAATTTTATGATGAACCAACAAGATATTTTCAGAAAGATCGGCAGCATTTTAACAGAATTAAATGAGCAATATCAGTTTTTAGCTCAAAACCCTCAGCAATTAAACGATTTGGAGCTGGAGCTTTTTCTGGCTAATGCCCATTTCCTTTCCGATCATGTTAATATCGTCAAAAAATTAAACACCATAACCGAAGATAAACCGGCTGAACCAGGAAACCATGCTTTGCTGGCCGAACAAAATACCATTATATTGCCTGAAGCTGAAAAAAGTTATGTGGAGGACGATGAGTGTTTTGATCCACAGGAACTGGAAGAAGTAGCTACCGCCCAGGAAGAGGAAGAACGAGTGGATGTAAAGCCAGAGCAGGAAGTGCTGGATGATGAAATTATTGAAGAAGAAAAAGCGGCTTCGCTTTTGAATAAAGATTTCTTTAAACCCGACCAGGATGACCATACTTTTGAATTTGTACTCGGCAAACACGATGAAAACGATCAGTTTGATTACGAAGCAAAATCTGTTGAAGAAATTTTCGATCGCCCCTTAAGCAAAGAAGAAGCAGAAATTTTAGCGCGTAAAAAGATAATTCACGAAAAAGAAGATGCTTTATCTGTTCAGGAAGAGGTGCTGCCGACTGAAGAAGATGAAATTGGCCCGGAGCCTTTCTTAATTCCGCAGGAAGAAGAGGAAGAACCTTTAGTAATTGCCGAAGAAGAACCTGTTGCAGTTGTTAAAGAAGTGGAACCGGTTGCTGTGCCAAGTGAGCCTATTGAGGCACTGAAAGATGTGAAACTGGATGATCCCATTATTTCGCCACCTGTTGAACAGGAACGCCCTTTGTTTAGACCAGAAGCTGTTCCGGTAAAACCTGCTCCACAGCCTGAAGCGGCTAAACCTGCGCCAAGTTTAAACGATTTGCTGGCCAAAACAAATGGAAAAAGCGATGAGCCTGTAAAAGCACCTATTGCCGATTTAAAACAGGCAATTAGTTTAAATGAAAAGTTACTTTTTATTAAAGATCTTTTTAATGGCTATAATCTGGCTTATTCGGAAGTTATTGATATCATCAATAAAATGAGCAGCTTCGAAGCCGCAGATAGCTACCTGCAGAATAATTATGCCGCTAAAAATAACTGGGCTAACAAACAAGCCACTGTCGATCAGTTTTACGAGTTATTGAACCGTAGGTTTAGTAAGTAGGCGCATGGCGTAAGGCGACTTGCGGCTGGCGTTACACTGCGCATCGTCATACGGAACTTGTTTTACTGCGTAGCTTTCCGCTTCGCTACAGGTCAGTATCCATCATGCTATTGCCCATTGAGGCGTCATTCCCGCGCAGGCGGGAATCTTAAAGCCATTATCGTCCTCGTTTGTAACGAGGATGCACGAGATTAGCATTTGTAATGCCTTTGAAAAATCTATTCAGGATGACGCGTCTCTTTTGATATATCTACGTACGAGATTAGCATTTGTAATGCCTTTGAAAAATCTATTCAGGATGATGCGTCTCTTTTGATATATCGACTCCAGACTAAAGACTTTCGACTGAGGACTAAATAAATCCCATCCGGTTAGAATCCAGCTTTAAGAAGATAAACAGTAAGATGGTAAAACTCCAAAGTGAAGAGCCACCATAACTAATTAAGGGCAGGGGGATTCCGATTACCGGAATAATGCCAATGGTCATGCCGATATTAATAAACACATGAAAAAAGAGGATACAGGCTACGCTATAGCCATACACCCTGGAGAAGGTAGATCGCTGCCTTTCTGCCAAATTAACCAATCGGAGTAGCAGGAACATGTATAAACCTATCACCACCGAACAGCCCATAAATCCCCATTCTTCACCAATGGTAGAGAAGATAAAGTCGGTGCTTTGCTCTGGTACATAACCATATTTAGTTTGCGTACCCTGTAAAAATCCACGACCGGTTCCCTGGCCCGAGCCTATGGCAATCTGCGATTGAATTACATTATAACCCGCACCTTTATTATCGGTTTTAAGCCCTAACATTAATTCGATACGGCTGCGTTGGTGGGGTGCTAAAACTTTTTCGTAGGCAATTTTGATTAAAAACAGATAGCCAATAGCGAAAACGGTTACCAATACCGTAGAGAAGATTATTTTTTGTTTCCTTCTGTTATTGTAAATAAAGAGGCCGGCAATGGTGGTAATAATGATGATTAAGATATAGGTTGGTACTAAGAAATCGGCAATAAAGAGCACAATCATTCCCAAAAATATCAATAGAAAGTATCCTGATAAGCCCTCGCGGTATAACGGGAACATAAATGCAAGAAACACCAATGCCGAACCCGTATCGGGCTGAAGCATGATTAACAATAGTGGTGCACCAACGATTAATCCCGCAATCATGATTGATTTAATATCACGGAATTTGGGGTTAAATGCCCCAACATACCTTGCCAGAAGCAATGCCGTGCCGAACTTGGCAAATTCGGCCGGTTGAAGTTTAAAAGAGCCTATGGCAATCCATGCCTGGTTTCCGGCTACTTTATTTCCGATCAGCAATACGGCCATCAATAAGAGCAATGTACCGCCATAAATAAAGGGCGAGAAGACATTGAAAAGCCTACCATCAAATAATAAGATCGATAAGCCTAAAATTAAACCGGTGATGATATAAATTAACTGCTTGCCGTAAAGCGTGCTAAAACCAAACACGGCAGTTTGCTCGGGTGGAACGGAAGCATAAATGTTGACAAAACCAATAGCGCATAAAGCGATATAGATTAAAACAGTAATCCAATCTACATTAAAGAAAAAACGGTTTCCCTGTTGCTGCTGCATTTTATTTCTGGATTACAGGTTTATCGATGATTACTGATTTTAATTCTTTGGGCTTTGTGGTAACCGTTTGTTTTATGGTTGCCGATTTAATTCTCAAACTATCTTTTATCCGCTTGGTAGAATCTGCTTTTTTAAGCAACAAACTATCGGCTTTCGTTAATTTGATTTTTTTGGTTTTGTCGATCAATAAAGGAAGCAGGTTTTGATTTTTCATCCATTCTACCTGAGCGGCTCTTCCACCACTTACACTACCTTTCAGGTATTTTTCGATCATGTAACTGGCAATTGGTGCGGCATAAGTACTGCCATAACCTGCATTTTCTACAATTACAGCGATGGCAATTTTCGGATTATCCCTTGGGGCAAAACCTATGAATACGGAGTGGTTTTTGCCATGTGGATTTTGTACCGTTCCTGTTTTTCCGCAGAGTACCACATCCGGAATTCGTGAGAGTATGGCGGTTCCCCAGCTGGTGTTTACCGCATCCTGCATACCATCAATTACCGGCTCAAAATGTCTGGCATCTACACCTACATAATTTTTAACCACATATTCTTTTTTAACCAGGTTTTTATCGCCGATACCTTTAATTAAGTGCGGTTTGATGTAGTAACCACGGTTGGCAATAATTGCCATAGCATTTGCCATCTGCAATGGAGTAGCAGTAATTTCACCCTGGCCAATAGCCTGCGAGATGACGTTGGTATAACCCCATCTTTTACCATAAACTTTATCGTAATGATCTGCGGTATAAAAATAGCCCTTTCTTTCATAAGGCATATCGATGTCCAGTTTTGATCCGAAACCAAATTTAGCTACTTTATCGCGCCATTCCTGATAAGTTTGTCTTTGGTTTTTCATCCCGTTTTTGGTGATTAACTTTTGAAAAACATAACAAAAATAAGTATTGCAGGAACGGGCAATACCCCTTCTCAGCGAAATGGAACCATCAAAGTGTTCGCATTTAATTTTCCTGTTTCCAGCCTGATAATAGTGTGGACAAAAGAATGTGGTGTTGGGATCGATTACACCCTCCTGCAATCCGATTAGCGCATCAACGGGTTTAAAAGAAGATCCTGGGGGATAGTAACCCATTATTGGCCTTACTAAAGAAGGACGATATGGATTACCCACAATAAATTCCATGTAGTTGTTCCCCTGGTTTCTACCGACCAAAAGATTTGGATCATACCCCGGGCTGCTGACCAGTGAAAGAATTTCTCCCGAAGCAGGTTCGATCGCTACAATTGCACCAACCTTATTCATCATCAGCTCTTCACCAAGTTTTTGAATCCGCATATCAATCCCTGAGATCAACCTTTCTCCAGAAACCGCGTTAACATCATATTTACCATCGGCATAACTTCCCTGTGGGGTGTTGTGCGCATCGTATACCGTATTAATTACGCCCTTTTCGCCTCTTAAAGTTTCTTCATAAGAAAACTCTAAACCACTTTTGCCCTTATAATCGCCAGGTTTATAAAAGCCTTCAGATTTTTCAATATCAACGGGACTTACTTCTTTTACATAACCAAATAACTGTCCGCCAACGCTATCGGGATAATGCCTGATGGTTCTGTCCTGTGTTCTAAATCCAGGGAAACGGTAAAGTGTCTCCTGTAAACGGGCATAACTTTGCACCGAAATCTGTTTAAGGAAAGGGGTAGCCTGATAACTCGATTTTCCCCTTGCTTTTTTTAGGTTTTTCCGGACATCCTCAAAAGTAATGTCCAAAGCCTGAGCAAGCGCGAGGGTATCAAAAGGTTTTACTTCGTTTGGCGTAACCATGAGGTCGTATACAGGTTCATTCTGTACAATCACCTTCATATTCCTGTCTAGAATGGCACCACGGGCAGGGTACTTGTATATTTTTCTTAAAACGTTACTTTCTGCAGAAACGAAAGCTGCATCGCTAATAATCTGGATATAAAATAACTTCCCTAATAAAATCAGGGCGATTACAATAAATAATCCTTGAACGATATATTTTCGGTTAAATAATTGATCCATTAGCGTGGTGTTCTTCTATAGAATATAAACTCTACCAATAAAATAATAAGCAGTGTAAAGATACAACTTAAGCCGCATCTCATTAAGGTATAACCAATTTCGGTTAGCCTAAATGTTTCTAAAAAGAACAGCACCAGGTGGTGTGCAACAACGCAAAGAAAAGCATAAAGTGAAAACCATTGAAAACCCATATAACTTAACGATGGTTCGGGGTCATCAATTGCGTCGCGGTTTAAACTTATTGAAATAAAAGAAATTCTTACAAAAGCCAATACCACACAGGCTGTAGCGTGTACGCCCATGGTATCGTAAAAAGCATCAAGCGTTAAACCTGTTCCAAAAGCCAGTAAATACAACAGGATGTTGGGCATGCCGAAGGGCAGCAGGAGTAAAAATAATACGTAAATGAATGGCGTAGAAAGATCATAGAAGCCCATATTCTTGAGCAGGAATATCTGCACAAAAAGTAGTAAAAACCACCTGATGACATTTAAAATAATGATTCTACTATTCATTCGGTTTAGCGATGCTTTCTAAAGCTTTTTGCTCTTCAGCTTTTTTATCTTTAACCACATATACATATTGCAATGTGCTAAAATCTGTAAATAAATTCAATTCTCCCGATAAGAAATTATCGTTGGTTGCCACATTGGGTTTGGTAATCCGGCCTACTAAGATGCCTGCAGGAAATGCGGAAAACCCAGAAGTGACCACTGTATCGCCAGCGAACATTTTAATGTGGTTAGGCACGCCTTTAATAAACGCCTTTTTGATGTCGAAATTTCCATCGCCCCATACCAGGGACCCTAATGCATTGTTTTTCTTTAATACCACACTAATGCGGGCATCTTTATGCAGCAGGGATTGAATCGTGGCCAGATGTTCAGAAACATCACGGACAAGACCGACAACCCCCCTTTGTGGGGCAATTACAGCCATGTCTTTTTTAATCCCATCCAAAGAACCTTTGTTAATGGTGATGATGTTATTGCGCAACGTAATAGAATTTTTTATCACTTTGGCCGCCAGGTACGTATATTGTTGGTTGGTAACCGTATCGATCACTTTAACATCTTTGGCCGTATCTACCGTTGTTAATGCCAGTAACTGGCTTTTAAGCTTAGCGTTTTCTGCAGCAAGGCTATCGTTAACCATACCCAGGTTTAAATATCGTTTAAAAACATTTAACCTTTCGTATGCAGTACCCACTACCTCATTGCTTGAGTTTAAGGTTACACTACGCTGATAGGAATTGTTTTTCACCGTTAGGTAAATCCCAACGATAAAAAAGATGATAAATAAGAAAAATGCGTTGTATCTGCTGATGAAAATCCAAAGGTTACGCATATTTTGATGTAAAATGGAAGATGGGAAATGTAAAATGGATTAATACCTCATCCATCTTACATCTTCCATTTTCTGTGGGTTATTGCATTAAGAATTTATATCCGCCAATGTTTTTAAGGGCGATGCCAGTTCCACGAACTACCGCACGAAGCGGATCTTCTGCAACGTGAACAGGTAATTTTGTTTTAGCCGCTACACGCTTATCTAAACCTCTCAACAATGCACCACCACCGGTTAAATAAATACCAGTCTGGTAAATATCAGCCGAAAGTTCCGGAGGGGTAATCTCTAAAGCTTTTAAAATCGCTTCTTCAATTTTAGAGATCGACTTATCTAAACAATGTGCAATTTCGGTATAGGAAACAGTAATTTGTTTGGGTACACCGGTCATTAAATCGCGACCTTGAACCGCGAAATCAGCAGGAGCATCCTGTAATTCAGGCAAAGCAGCACCTACTTCAATTTTGATTTTTTCAGCCGTACGGTCGCCAATCATGATGTTGTGTTGACGGCGGATGTAGTTTACAATATCAGAGTCGAAGTTATCTCCCGCAACGCGGATCGATTGATCGCAAACGATACCTGATAAAGCGATAACCGCAATTTCAGTAGTACCACCACCGATATCGATAATCATATTACCCATTGGCTCTTCTACATCAATCCCGATACCTACGGCAGCTGCCATTGGTTCGTGGATTAAGTATACTTCTTTTGCACCGGCAATTTCGGCAGAATCGCGCACCGCACGTTTTTCTACTTCAGTAATACCCGATGGAATACAGATTACCATACGTAAAGAAGGGAACATCCAGCCTTTACCGCCATTAAGCATGCGGATCATCCCTTTAATCATCGCCTCAGCAGCGTTGAAATCGGCAATTACACCATCTTTTAATGGGCGAACGGTTTTAATATTATCGTGGGTTTTACCCTCCATTTGCATTGCCTGACGACCTATAGCAATGACTTTGTTTGTAGTACGATCAAAAGCAACGATAGATGGTTCATCTACAACTACTTTATCGTTATGTATAATCAGGGTATTCGCAGTGCCTAAATCGATGGCAACTTCTTGCGTAAACCAGTTAAATAATCCCATGTATAAGGTATGTTTTCTTTATTTTATCAAATCTATACTATTCCTAATGTAAAAATAGCTTTTTTATTGTTTTAAGTTTTATTTTCTTCAGTTATTAAATTGTTTTTAAGGCAATTAAAATATTAACAAAATAAAACTAATAATTTTAGGGTCAGATGTAAACCTTTTTACCTTTAAGCCCTCAACCTTCTACTTGAATAACTAGTGTTTAAAGTGTCTTACCCCTGTGGTTACCATTGCAATACCTTTTTCGTTTGCTTTTGCAACTGAATCAGCATCTTTAATCGATCCGCCTGGTTGCAGAACAGCTGAAATTCCGGCTTCGGCAGCAATTTCAACACAATCAGGGAAAGGAAAGAAAGCATCAGAAGCCATTGCAGCACCTTTAACGCTGAATCCGAAAGCCGCTGCTTTTTCAATCGCTTGTCTTAAGGCATCAACACGCGAAGTTTGACCAACACCACTTGCAATTAAAACATCATCCTTAACCAACACAATGGTGTTCGATTTAGTATGTTTTACAATTTTATTGGCAAAGAATAGGTCTTTTAGTTCTTGTGCAGTAGGTGCTTTATCGGTAACGGTTGTCATTTGCTCCGGACCTTCGATAATTAAATCTTTATCCTGCTCAATTACACCGTTTAATAATGTTTTAAATTGTTTTTTGCTCAATTCAACTTCGTTGCGTTGTAAAATAACGCGGTTTTTCTTTTTGCTGAATAACTCAATTGCTTCTGCCTGGTAAGATGGGGCAATTAAAACTTCAAAAAAGAGGTTGTTGATTTCCTGAGCCGTTTCTAAGTCTACCGCAACATTGGTAATCAATACACCACCAAAAGCAGAAACAGGATCGCAGGCCAATGCATCAATCCAGGCTTGTTTAACAGTAGGGCGCGAAGCAATACCACAAGCATTTGTATGTTTTAAAATCGCAAAAGTTGGATCTTCAAATTCGTCAATCAAAGCAACAGCAGCGTCCACATCAACCAGGTTGTTGTATGATAATTCTTTACCGTTTAATTTGGTAAACATGGCATCTAAATCGCCATAAAATACACCACCCTGATGAGGATTTTCGCCATAGCGTAAAGTTTTAGCTTCCGTTACACTTTGTTTGAAAACATCAAGAGGCTCTTCTGTATTGAAATAATTAAAAATTGCAGTATCGTAGTGAGAAGAAGTATGGAAAGCTGTTTTAGCGAACGATTTACGTTGTGCTAAAGTCGTTTCGCCATTTTGTGCTTCTAATTGGGCTTGTAAAGTAGGGTAGTCGTTTTTTGATGCGATAATTACGACATCGTTAAAGTTTTTCGCAGCGGCACGGATTAAGGAAATACCACCGATATCGATTTTCTCGATAATTTCTTCTGGTGTTCCGCCTGCTTTTACGGTTTCTTCAAATGGATATAAGTCAACAATAACCAAATCAATTTCAGGGATTTCATATTCAGCAATCTGCTCCTGGTCGCCAGCTAATGCTCTACGGTTTAAAATTCCGCCAAATACTTTTGGGTGTAAAGTTTTAACACGTCCGCCTAAAATAGATGGATAACCGGTTAAATCTTCAACCGCTGTTACCGGAAGATTTAAATCTTTGATGAATTGTTCTGTTCCACCGGTAGAAAATAACTGCACCCCTTGTGCGGCTAACAATTTTACCAATGGCTCCAAACCATCTTTATAATATACTGAGATTAAAGCGTTTTTGATTTTAATGGATTGACTCATTCTACTGAAAATTTTGAGCCGCAAAGGTAGTAAAACAGGATTGTTTTTTAATGAGATTTACCGATCAATATTAAATTTTATTCTACTATATATAATAAGGCAGATCCATTTGCCAGCTTCGCTGTTTTAAAGTGGATTTAAAAAGCCTTATTAATCAGTTGTAGGTGTAATTTATTTGCTGATTTTTTTTACAATGGTTTCTACCACACGCGGATAGTGCTGGTGCTCGAGCTGCTGGCCCTTAAACTTGACCATTTCCAGGTTGTCGTTTTTGTCGATTCTGTAACGCGCCTGATAGATGTATTCGCCTTCATCGTAGTTTTCGTTAACATAATGAATGGTGATGCCGCCTTCTGTTTCGCCTGCAGCCATTACCGCGAGATGCACATGGTCGCCATACATTCCTTTTCCTCCAAATTTTGGAAGGATTGCAGGGTGGATGTTTACAATTCTGCCCGGGTAAGCGTGGATTAGGCTTTTAGGTATTAACCAAAGAAAACCTGCCAGTACAATGAAATCGATCTCCAGGTTTTTAAGCAGGTCTACCACTTCATCCGTTTTGTAGAACTCGTTCTTGTCGAAAATATGAGTGGGTATTTCGAAATTATCAGCTCTTTGTAATACATAGGCATCGGCGTTGTTGGTCAATACCAAAGCTATTTCTATTTCATTACTCCGTTTAAAATGCTCCATCAGTTTTTGGGCATTGGAGCCAGAACCTGATGCAAAGATGGCTATTCGTTTTTTCACTCAAAAATCGTTTTGCCCAAAAATAGTATTTTTAAGCCTGTTTTCTTAATCGAAAAGAAATTTTATTCAATTAAGTTAAAGTATTATTAATGAATAATTTTAACGTATTTTTGCAGTTCGGAAATGGGGGTTCAATTTTAATGAAAAAAAAGTTGAAAGTGTTTTGTAA